>NZ_JBBCWG010000006.1:0-257609 GCF_037146035.1 Chryseobacterium sp. MMO-72 | reverse complement strand
CCCCCCCCTCATCTTATTTTTTAAAAAAAAAACAAAACTACTCTTTAAAACACATTTTTTTTTTTTATTTTTAAATAAAAAATAAAAAATTTTGTTTGGGGGCGCCCGTTGGGGGCCCGCCGAAACTTTTAAAACATATCTTAAAAAAATTAGTAGGCTGCTGTAAAACGCTCTCTGATGTGGTTATTCTGCTCCAGTTCATCCACTAAAACCACCGCTACGTCTTCTACGGAAAGAACACTTCTTCCGTTTTCATCGAAAACAGGGCTTTCCAGACCGGTTCTGTATTTTCCGGTTCTTACGCCTGCCGTTCCCTGATGCATTTCAATTGCCGGACTGAAAAATGTCCAGTCTAAGGTTTCATTTTCTTTAATTTTGTTTAAATAATCTCTTGCCGCAGTTGCCCCCGGTTTTATCTCAGCAGGAAAGTCTGGTCCGTCTACCAGTTGTTTTCCATCAATATAAAGACTTCCTGCTCCTCCCACAGTAATAAATCTTTTTACACCGGATTGTTCAACTGCTTTTTCGATATTTACAGATCCATTCAGAAAGTCATCATACAAATTAGGATTCGTCCATCCCGCGTTAAAAGCACTGATTACGGCATCATTCCCTCTTAGAGCTTGTGATAATTCGTCTGCATTATTCACATCAACGCTTTTAGCTGTTATTTTTTCGTTTTGCTCCACTTTTGAAGCATCTCTTACAATAGCTTCTACCTGATATCCTCTGTTGGACAATTCTTTTACAACCTGAGTTCCTACAAAACCTGTCGCTCCTATTACTGCTACTTTTTTCATATTTTTTTATTTTTAATATTTAATTGTAATAATTTTTGTTACATTTTTCGTTAAAAAATTTTATTTGAATTGGTCGCTGAATTCTTTCAAAGATTTATTTCCTAAAAAATTGAGAACCAACTGATCTGTTTCTGAAAACAATATCCTAAGATGATTATTAATGTCTTTCCCTACAGGACAAACCGGATTCGGATTATTATTTTTCTTTCCTAAAACTTCCGTGTTCTTCACAGCCAGATAGATTTCAGAAATTCGTATAGAATCTGCACTCTTTGCCAACTGACTCCCTCCTTCTTTTCCCTGTCTGCTTATAATTAAACCAGCTTCTCTTAAAACACCTAACTCCTTACGAACAATAACAGGATTGATATTGATGCTTCCTGCTATCCATTCTGAGGTAAGCCAATCCTGCGGACTTTCCGTCAATAAGGTCATGATATGTATTGCCGTAGCAAATCTTGTATTGTTCATTGTAATTACTCAGCAAAGATAGATAATTTTTTAATGTAACAAAATTTATTACAATTAAATTTTGTTAAAGTATCAGACGATCAAGATCCAGAAGCAGATAATTGATGTTCTGATTGATGGTTCTGGTTGCGGACTGCATCTGGTTGAGCATTGCGGCACGGTTATGAAGATCATCTGAACGGTAAAATCCCCCGTCACTGAAAATAACAGATTCGTCTGCCTTTTTTCTGTCATCATCAAACTGATAATGAAGCCAGCGTTCTTTCATGCTCGAAATAATGGAATGCTGCTCCCTGTTGGAAAACTTTTTCTCTGTATACATATACCAGATAAACGGCGGGAAATTGGGAGATTGCAATGTACCATTCCATACATCTCTCAACAAATTTCTCTGATGAATAAACTCTACTTTTTTACCTTTCGGATTTAAAGTTGCCAAACCGAAACCTGCTCCTAAAACTCCTCCTCCAATATCAATGGCATTACTCCATGAATTATCCTTTACAATTCCTCCTGCTACCGAAGCTGCGGCTCCTGTTACAATTGACAGCAGAATGAGCTTATTGTTTCTGGAATCGTTTAAGTTATCCACATAATTTCCGATTTGTGCTACTCTTTCGCCTTCACAGTCGAATTCTGCCGCAACCGCATCCAGTTCAGTTAAAGCAATGGTTATTTTACTGTTGATTTTAGATTTAAGCTGTAACACTTTAACCTGAGACTCCAGAGAAGTATCTTTTTTAAGCTCCATGATCTCATGAACTTCGTCCAGATTATCTAAAGCATTAAGAATCAAAATACTCTGGTCAGAAAATTTATCTCTTAACTCTTTATTGGCCTGAATAATGGAATCTGAATTGTACGAAGGAAGTTTATTACCGTAATTATACTTGAAAGGCGCTTTACAGTAACTGTCTTTGAGTGTAAGAATATTTTGCTTAATTGCCTGATTTTTTCTGGATACACAGGAAGTAAGCAAAATACAGAATGCTGCAAAGTAAATTATCTTCTTCATTGATTGATGTTTTTGCGATTCGGGATTTTTATTTTTCATCTGTAAGCTGTAAACTTTCAGAAAACTAATAAGAATTGCATTATTTAAATTTCAAACCAAAGATAAAATTACACAAATAAAAAAATTTACCCGAATAACAGGTAAATTTTTAAGCTATTTTTAATAAAATTATTTCTTGATATCCAGCAATTCCACTTCAAAAATAAGCGTAGAATTCGGGCCGATCTCTTTGCTGATCTGCTGATCTCCGTAAGCAAGATGCGGAGGAATAATCAGTCTCCACTTGCTTCCTACAGGCATAAGCTGAAGCGCTTCCGTCCATCCTTTAATAACTTTATTCAGTGGAAATGAAGCAGGGGTTCCTCTTTTTACAGAACTGTCGAAAACTTTTCCGGTAATGGTTGTTCCATGGTAATGGCATTTTACTGTAGATCTCGGACCCGGCTTTTCGCCATCTCCTTCCGTAATGATTTCATACTGTAATCCGCTAGGCAATTCTACTACGCTTTCTCTCTTGCCATATTCTGCCATATATTCCTGACCGTCTTTCAGGTTTTTTTCTGCCAATTCTTTTTTACGTTTAAATAACATATCTGCTACTCCCATAATTGATAATTTTTGCAAAGATAGTTCTTTGTGCTGGAAGATGACAGCCGGAAGATGGAAGTTTTTTAATCATAGAAAATTTTCAAAATATATAAATCATTAGTTTTCAGTTTATTAAATTTTATTTTTTTTACATCTTTAACTCAGCTTAAAAAATTCAAGTATCATTAATATTCTGTTAATAGGATTTCGGAAACTTGGCGTTATAATTGGACTTAAAAACTAAATGCCCAATCCATTACCATATAAAAAGGAATATGACAGACTGACTGATGAAGAGCAAGAGCTTCTGGAAATCAATAAAAAAAGTATTACCGATTTTGTTGAACAGTCCCCTTCTGTAAGTGATGTTCACTATGCAACAAGAAACGCCCATGCCAAAACGTATGCTGTTACCAAAGGAACTTTTCTGATCGATAAAAACATTCCTGAAGAACTAAAACCGTATTTTGATAAGGAAAAATACGACCTCGTTATCCGGTTTTCCAATGCGCATTTAAAGGTGGTAAAAGGAAAAAAAGATCTTCCTGCTTATGGTTTTGCAGTAAAAATAAATGATGAAAAAGGAAACGTCATTGCCAATTTCCCTTTAGTGAATTTTCCTTTATTTCCGATTAATTCGGTAAGTACATTTTTAAAATTATTCACTTCCGTTAATCGTTTTTTTGTGAAAAAATGGAGTTCTTTTTCTTTGCTGATGCAGATATTGAAAGTAATTCCCTCTACATTTACCTTATCATTTGTAAAAAATATATTTAAGCTCTGGAGCAAAAGAAATGATTTTTTTCTTTCGTTTGATTTTCATTCGGTAGGAGTATACAGACTGGGAGATTATATGATGAAAATTAAATTAAAGCCTCAATCTGTCCACAAACATTTCGGGAAAAAACTGAAGGTTAAAAATGCTCTGGAAAGCTACCTTAAAGAAGAAAATTTCTCGGCAGATGTTCTTATTCAGCTTTGTTATGATCTGAAGAATCAACCAGTGAATAAACTCAATTTGGAATGGAAAAATTCACCTTACCTTAAAATCGGGGAAGTAAAAATTGAAAAGGATCAGCTTCTGAATTCCGAGTCCTGCGACAGTGAACTGCTTTCTTTTAATCCTTTTGAAAGTAAAATATTTTTTCAGCCCGTCGGAAAAATCCAAAAGCTCCGTGACGAAGCCTATAAAGTTTCTGTGCAGACGAGACGGAAAATTAATAAACTGCTGAAATATAATAAGTAGTGAGAAAATGTGAATGGTTAATTTTGCTTTGCAGATAATCTGTTCTTAATGCTGATTCAAGAAGACTTTTAAAATTATTCCGGATATTTTCGTTCGTGAAGGCTTTTCGCTGAGCAAAATAACAGCATTTTTTCAAAGAGGAAACCTTATTTATTTTTTATAACATTTGTCATTCCGCCTTACATTGTTTCGGAATGACAAATGTCTGATATTCAATCATTAAAATTGATATTAATTTTTTGAAGTAATTTTCTCGTATTCCTCCTCAAAGGTTTTTTTCCATTTCGCAATGGTCGTTCTGCTAATCTTATACTTCTTAGACATATAATTCGTAGAAAAATTATGCTTGTTCTGATATTGTAAAAGTTTAAGCATTGTTTTTTTATCGTATGTCTTCAGTTTTTGGTTTTTCTCCAGACTTTCTTTTGATTGTTTAAAAACCAATTCATTAAAATTCAAAACATCTTCAGTTGTTTTCAAATTTTTTATAAGACGCTGAACTTTCGGATCTTTCAGTTTATCGGGATCTTTTTCTTTAAGCATATCCTGATAAATCTTTGTATAATTTGGACGCATAGGATATTTTTTTACGTTTTTTGCAGCCATCGGTGAAGCGTACTTTTAGGAATGGAATATTCCTGAATAATTTCATTATGAGTCATTTCTCCGGATAGTATTTTTCCGATAATAAACTCTTTAATCTCCTGTGTATAAATGTTTTTCCTGAAATAAGGAATTTTGTCCGATTTGGTTTTTGTTTTGTCGACAGCAGAAGGCGGAGCATATAAAATAAGGTGAGAACTGTAGATTCTGAAGAAATCATACTCCAGAAGTTTAGAACATCTTAGCAAAAGATCTGTTTCTATTGATGCGCTTTCGAAAATTTTATCGACAGCTTTCTCATCTTTTTTTAGAAAACTACACATTCTTTCTTTACTAACTTCCAGTTCGTTAGCTCTCTCTTTAATAAACTGTCCTATATGTATGTCTTTGTATAGCATAGGTTTTTTTAAGCCTTAGTGATTAATAAGCAATTTACAGTCCGAAATCATAAAAATAAAGAAAATAAAAACTTCAGCATAATAATATTATACACGTTTTAATAATTGGTGGAATATTAAATCATAGTAAAAGCCCTGCCAAGAATTAACTGTAAATAATATATCGAAATTTAGATAAAGAATTCATGCCTTATATTGCATCACCTTCATTTATTTCTGTCCCTCATTATTCAATCAGTAAAACTTCAATATTCCGGACTTTTATAAGCACCAATAATATTTTCCGTTAAAATTTCATCATGTAAACTCTTTTTTTAATAATTTTAAGATCGTTCTTTTCACTTTATTTAATTAATCATCAATAATTGAATTAAATATTTAGAAAAAATACTAACTTCTCTGAAATCAAATATAGAAAAAATTGGATTCAGTCCAAAAGAATGAGGTATAAAATTTTGTAAAAATCTATTTTTAGTTAAAATTTAATTAAATATGTGGTATGTATAGTGAAATATTATATTCCGCTATATTTGAAGAGACAATAATTTAAGGAGAAACATATTGTGAAATATTTAAAGTAGATCCCATAAAAATTGGACGGGAAATTTCAAGTCTATATCTTTGTTGCCAATATAAATATAAAAAGAAAAACTTCATCCGGAGTTACATTGCCTTAAGGATTTTATAAAGCTGTTTTCGGATAAAAGGAAATAGAAAACACTCTTTTTAAAGTTATTATTAAATCCTTAAACTTCATTTTTTAATGAAAAACGCTATTAAACTTTTCGACTTTTCGCAAAAAATCAATTTCAAAAATGAGCTTCTTGCCGGATTTACCGTTGCCATGACCATGATCCCGGAATCTTTGTCTTTTGCAATTCTTGCAGGACTTTCTCCTTTAACGGGTTTATACGCTGCTTTTATGATGGGATTGGTTACTGCAATTTTCGGAGGTCGTCCCGGAATGGTTTCCGGAGGTGCAGGTGCCACAATCGTGGTTTTAATTGCATTGATAAAAACCCACGGCGTTGAATATCTTTTTGCCACAGTTGCTTTGGCAGGAGTTTTCCAAATGCTGGTCGGAGTTTTCAGGCTCGGAAAATTTGTAAGATTAATTCCTCAGCCTGTAATGTACGGCTTCCTGAATGGTCTTGCTGTTATCATTTTCATGGCACAGGTAGAACAGTTTAAAATTACCGATGCAAATGGCACTGTAAGCTGGCTGCAGGGTTCTTCCTTATATATAATGTCAGGTTTAACGGCTTTAACGATTGCTATTGTTTACTTTTTCCCGAAAATCACCAAAGTTGTTCCTTCTTCTTTAATTGCTATTTTAATTGTTTTCGGAGTGGTTGTTGGTTTCGGAATTCATACAAAAACGGTTGCTGACATTGCCCACATCAGCGGAAATTTGCCAACTTTCCATATTCCGGAAATACCTTTTTCATTAGAAACCTTACAGATTATTTTTCCTTATGCTTTAATTATGGCAGGAGTGGGTTTAATTGAATCTTTGCTGACTCTATCTATGGTGGATGAAATTACCAATTCAAAAGGAAACACCAATAAAGAAGCGGTAGCACAGGGTTTAGCCAATGTTACCAACGGTTTTTTCGGCGGAATGGGAGGCTGTGCAATGGTTGCGCAGACTTTAGTGAATCTGAATGCCGGTTCCAGAGCCAGACTTTCCGGAATTATTGCTTCCCTCACAATATTGGTTATTATTTTAGTCGGAGCCCCGTTTATTGAAAAAATTCCGATGGCGGCTTTGGTTGGTGTCATGATGATGGTCGCAATCAGTACCTTTCAGTGGGTTTCCATAAGCATCATTAACAAGATGCCGAAATCCGATATTTTTGTCGGAATTACAGTAGCCTTAATTACCATTATTCTTCACAATCTGGCTTTGGCGGTTTTAGTAGGGGTGATAATTTCTGCCCTTGTTTTTGCATGGGACAATGCGAAAAGAATCCGTGCCAGAAAATTGACGGATGAAAATGGTATTAAATATTATCAGATTTCAGGACCGCTGTTTTTTGGTTCTGTGACCACTTTTATTGATAAGTTTGATCCTGTAAACGATCCGGATCAGGTAGTCATCGATTTTAAAGAAAGCCGGATTGTTGATATGAGTGCAATTGATGCTCTGGACAAACTCTCTAAAAAATATGCACAACTAAATAAAAAACTCCATTTAAGACACTTAAGCGAAGACTGCCGCCAAATGCTGAAAAACGCAGAAGCCGTAATTGAAGTGAATATTCAGGATGATCCCACGTATAAAGTGATGCCGGAGAAGTAAGAGGGCTTTTGAGTTGGAGGGTTGTAGAGTTTGAGTGGTTGAGAAGATTGTTTGTCGGGAAGATGGAAGCTGGAAGAGCGAGGATGGAAGTTTAGAAATACTCCGCAAACATCTGAAAAAATCTGGGTAATCTGTGGGAAATAAAATTTTGGATAAGCTGGATGCGCAATGATTGAAATTTAAAATTCATGCAAATCTTTGTGTAATCTATAGAAAATAAAAAATCTGCATAATCAGCGGGAGAAAAAACAATTCATCATTGATAGTTCATCAATAACCCAAACAAGGACTGCAAAAATAATTTACAGCCCTTGTCTTTTAGGTTACTAATGTATTTGCGATGAAATCAGGCACCAAAGTATAGTGCGACAGCTTCATGCTGATCGAAGCTCTACCGCTCGTCAACGTTCTCAGATCAGAAATATATCCGAAAGTAGAAGCTAAAGGAACTTCTGCCGTGAAGATTTTTCTTCCCGATTTTTCATCAATCGAAGTGATGATTCCTCTTCGTTTGTTGATATCCGCAGTCACCACTCCGGTATAATCTTCAATCGTCTGAATCTCAACTTTCATGATCGGTTCCATTAATTTAGGTTTACAGGATTTTCCGATTTCCCGGAAACCTTCTCTTGCAGCCATTTCAAAATCCTGAGCATGAGAATCATTACTGTGAGTCGATCCGTCCAGAAGTGTAACTTTCATGCTTTCCAGAGGATAGCCCTGTAATGCTCCGTTTTCCATTGCCTCACGGAAACCTTTTTCAACAGACGGAACAAATTCATTCGGAATCACTCCGCCTTTGATCTGATTGATGAATTCCAAACCGATTCCATCATCATTTCTCGGTCCGATTTCAAACGTTATGTCCGCAAACTGTCCGCTTCCGCCATTCTGTTTCACGAGTTTTTCACGGTGCGTTCTGGTTTCCGTTAAAATTTCTTTATACGAAACTTTAGGTTTTCCCTGATTGATTTCAATTCCGTGATTCAACCTGATCTTTTCTAAAGTAACTTCAAGATGCAGTTCTCCCAAACCGCTCAGTAAAGTTTCTCCCGTTTGTCGGTCTCTTTCAACAACCAACGATGGATCTTCTTCCTGAATTTTCGCTAAAACCAGTCCGAAAGACTTTTCATCGGCATTCGTTTTCGGCTCAATGGAAACCCTGATTACCGGAGCCGGAATCGTGATGGATTCAAGCAAAACAGCCCGTTCAACAGAAGATAAAGAATCTCCTGTTTTCGCGTCTTTTATCCCTGTTAAAGCCACAATATCTCCCGCTTTTCCTTCATCAACCGTTATCGTTTTGTCCGACTGCATCTGCAAAATCCTTGAAATTCTGAAACTTTCACTCGTTCTAACATTTTGAATTGTGTCACCGGATTGTATACATCCCGAATAAATTCTCAACATCGAAAGTTTACCCATATGTTTATCAATCACCACTTTGAAAACCAATCCTGAAAAAATTTCCTCTTCATTTCTTTCCAGCTCAACCGTTTCATCCGTTTTGGCATCTTTTCCTATCACAGAAGGCAACTGATCTGGTGAAGGAAGATAACTTACAATCGCATCAAGCAAAGGCTGAACTCCCTTGTTTTTGAATGCAGAACCACATAAAACAGGAACTAAATTTCTTGACAGAGAAACTCTTTTTATGGCTTCAGTAATCATTTCCTCAGAAATTTTCGTTTCAGAATCCAGAAAATATTCAAAAAACTGTTCGTCAGATTCCGCTAAGGTTTCCATTAGTTTCATTCTCCATTCATGAGCTTCAGCACTATAAAGTTCCGGAATTTCTTTTTCCACAATGGTTTCTCCGTTTTCGTCAATCCAATACAATGCTTTTTGCTTAATTAAATCAATAACACCTTCAAAATGATCCTCTGCGCCAATCGGAATTTGCAAAGCCAGAGGAACTGCATTCAGTTTTGTTTTAATTTCATTTAAAACTGCAAAGAAATCAGCTCCGATTCTGTCCATTTTATTGATGAAACAAATCTTTGAAATTCCATGTTTTTCAGCTTGGAACCAGACATTTTCAGTTTGTGGCTGAACTCCCGAAGAAGCGCAGAAAACTGCTACAACGCTGTCCAGAACTCTCAAAGAACGTTCAACTTCCACCGCAAAATCAATGTGTCCCGGAGTATCGATAATATTGATATTGAAGACATTTTCATCTTTTTTCCACTGGGTAGAAATTGCAGCCGAAGAAATCGTAATTCCCCTGTTTTTCTCCTGAATGTCTTTATCCATCGTGGTATTTCCTTCATCCACGTTCCCTATTTTATGGATCATTCCCGTGTAATAAAGAAGTCTTTCCGTGAGTGTGGTTTTTCCTGCATCGACGTGCGCTATAATCCCTATATTTCGTGTGTTGTATTTCATTTTGTTTAATTTAAATTGTTGATTTTAAGGTTGTAAAATGTCTTAAAACGCAAAGTTCTTTGAAAACTGTTTTTTATTTAAGAGAGCAAAGAGTTGCGACAAAGTCGCTGATGAAGCCAGCTTCTTAAAATCAATTTATTGATTAAAATCTTTGCTCACTTTCTTATTCAGTAAGGAAATTTTTCTTTGCGTTAAAAAAAATAGACAACCTTTTCGAATGTAAAAGCTGAAAAGTAGGGTAGCAAAAAAGACCTATCTGAAACAGACAGGCCTTCGTTTTATTTTAGTTTTATAAGGTCGATCGTTATTCAGATAAATATTTAGTGCTACCAAAGTACACAGCTCTGATAGGGTTGCTTAAAGTGATTATATTTATCATTTTTGTTGACATTGTTGATTGTTAACCGGTTGCAAAACTAGAAAAAATATTTTAACAGCAAAAACTTTTTTTTATTTTTTTTAAACGACTGAAAAATTGAAAATTTAAAGACATTATTTGCTAGATTATTTTTAACGCGATGATCGCAAAGTTTTGTTTAATTCTTTGAAAACATTTTTCGTTCGCAAAGGCGTTTCACTCAGCCAAGGCGTCATGCTATCATTTGCTGAACGAAGTGCCTCTGCGAACGAAAAATACCCACAATAATTTCAAAAAATCTTTGAGGACTTTGCGTTTAAAAAAGAATTTTTTCGCTATCAGATATTAGATTCAAATTGCGGATAATCATAAAAATTTCTTAAAACACCAAACTACATTTATACATTAATTTAAAAATTCTATCTTTGGGAGGAATTGTCAATTTTTAAACACGAACCATGAAAGAAAATAATAACCATTTAAAACATCTTTTTCAAGAAAAAAGCTAAATAAAATTTTAACTGTACCATTTTGAAAACAGATATAGACATCCACAATCACTCACATTTTTCTTTTGATTTGTGGCTTACTTTAATAAAATCTCATCCTGAATTTAAAGCAAAAAGAGTTGAGCTGTTCTCCTCATTTTTTGACGTAAAAAAACCGATTAACAAAGTTGCGAAAGTCGTAAAATATTATGATGATCTTTGCAATTCTATCAATGAAATAACGGGAGGAAATATAGACACTTTTGAAATTTATTTATTAATTTTAAATGCACTGGAAGTAGATGTAAAACAATTGAGTAAAAACCATCTGAACGATTTTTATCAGAAAAGCGAAGACTTATTTTTAGAGTATAAACCTGTTGTGATTTTTGAAAATTTACACCAGTTTTTTGATGAAATTAAAAATCAGGGAAAGACGATTAATATACTGAGCAATACAGGCTTCATCAAAGGAAAAACGATGAGAAAATTTCTAATGAATGAAAATCTGAATCAGTACATTGATTTTCATGTTTATTCAGATGAAATGAACTGTTCCAAACCCCATCCGAAAATATTTCAGGAAGTTAAAAATTTACTGCCCAATCAGGATTTAGATATAAAACAGGTTTTACATATCGGAGATAATCCTTTCGCGGATTATAAGGGCGCAAAAGATTTTGGTTTCAATGCACACTTACTTACACACAAAATATAATTTATGAACAAAAGATACAGCTTACACCACATTCATTCGGCGGATGAATTTACTTTTTCACCCGAAGAATACAGCTATTTCAAATATGGCGATAAGTCGTATGCTGAAAAATTTGCAAAGGAATTATTTGAAGGATTTGTTTCTTCACATGAAGATATTTTAAATACAGATAAAGAAATTGTGGTATTGCCAAGTCCTTATATGGCGATTCCTACCGCTTCTAATTTTTTATGTTTTTACTTTAAGAAGCATCTGGATTTTTATTTGTTTCAGAAAGGAAAAAAATCAAGCATTTTATCGAAAATTAACAGAAATCATACCTATACGACAGATTATGGAAATTTAAGTTTTGAAGACCGTAAAAATCTCATCGCGAATGATACGTATTATCTGGATAAAGATTTTCTTAGAGGAAAACTTTGTATTTTTATAGATGATATTAAAATAACAGGAAGCCACGAGTTTACGGTGAATAAAATTCTGGATCAGTACAATGTAGAAGCAGACTTTTTATTCATGTATTATGCTGAACTGATGAATTTTGATCTCGATCCTAAGATTGAAAATTACTTTAATTATTACGCAGTGAAAAATGTAGAAGATATCGCGGAAGTAATGGGAAAGCCTAGTTTTCAGTTTAATACACGAATTGTAAAATATATTTTAGGCTTAGATTCAGGTAATTTTGAGTATCTTTCGTCTAAAGTAAAAAAGGAACTAATGGATAATCTGCTGGAACTGGCAATCAGCAATAATTATCATTTAATAAAAGAATACGAAAACAATATAAACACTTTAACACAAACCGAATTATATTATGGCTATTAACTTACAGAAAGGACAGAGAGAAAATATAAACGCACCGAAATTTACGGTTGGTCTTGGATGGGACATTAACAATACATCTACCGGAACGGCTTTCGATTTGGATGCTTCTTTATTTTTATTAGGTGAAAATAAAAAGTTAATTTCAGATAATCATTTTATTTTTTACAACAATCTGGAGTCTCCGGACAAAGCAGTGATTCACTCTGGTGATAATCTTACGGGAGATGGCGCAGGAGATGATGAGCAGATTAAAATAGACCTTACAAAAATTGATCCTGCAGTGAAAGAAATTACTGTTGTGGTAACGATTCACGAAGCAGATTCCAGAAGACAGAACTTCGGACAGGTAAGAAATTCTTTCATCAGAATTTTCAATACAGATACCAACGAAGAAATTTTAAAATATGAATTAGACGAAGATTTCTCTATTGAAACCGCAGTGGAATTTGGAAGAATCTACAACAGAAACGGCGAATGGAAATTTGAAGCGGTAGGAAGCGGACAGAGAGAAGGTCTAGAAAAATTTGTATCAATCTATCAATAATCTATTATGGACAATCAGGAAAATCAACCTATAGATCCGCTTGGATCAATCGAACCTTTAAAGACATTCGAACCTACTCCGATGGCGCCGCCGCCGAGTATGGCAACGCCAAGTACACCTCCTGCTCCATTGGTAGACAGAGACGGAAATGTAAATCTGAATCAGCTGAAAACAGATGAACGTCAGAAATATGAAGCCCTTGCAGATTCTATCGACGAAACCAATCCGGGATCGATCGTTAATTTCGGGGCAGACCTTCAGAGAACATTATCCAACCAGAGTGACAGTTTCCTTGGAAATGTAAGGAGATCAAATTCCGGTGAAGTCGGAGAATTGATTAATAATTTATTAGTCGAGCTGAATTATGTAGATGTTGAAGAATTAAATCAGAATAAATTCAAAAGTTTTTTAAGCAAATTGCCTTTCATGAAAAGTGTCATGACGCAGATCGAGAATTTATTTGCGAAATATGATAAAATTATCAACAACATCGATCAGATTGCATATAAAGTAAATGCAGGAATCATTACTTCCACGAAAGATAATGCTGTTTTACAGACTATTTTTGAAAGCAATGTGAATGCAATTAAACAGATAGAAGAACTGGTGATTATCGGAAACCTGAGAATTGAAAAAGCGGGAGCAGAATTAGCGCACATGGAAGCCAATACGCAGGAATTTCAGGATTATCAGATTGCGGATAAGAGAGATTTTATTGCAAGATTAGACAGAAGATTGGCGGATCTGAAGGTGGTTCGTTTAATCATGATGCAGTCGCTTCCGCAGATCAGGCTGGTTCAGAACAACAACGTTTCTATTGCAGAAAAAGCGCAGACGATTTTAACAACAACGTTACCGCTTTGGAAAAATCAGCTTTCACTGGCAGTGGCGATGTACAGACAGCAGCAAAGTATTGAAATTCAGCAGAAAGTTTCGGCTACAACAGAAGAAATTTTAAGAAAGAATGCAGAACGTCTTGGGCAGAACTCCATTAATGTTGCCAGAGCGAATGAACAGACAATTGTTTCTGTGGAAACACTGAGAGAAACAACTTCAAAATTAATTAATACATTGAACGAAGTGAAGCAGATCCAAAAGCAGGGTGCAGAAGGAAGAAGAAAGCTGGATCAGGATTTAATGACTTTGGAACACGAATTAAAAGCAAACGTAAGAGGATAATAACGAGAGATAAAAGTGAATGATGATGCTGTAAACATATTGTCTCAGAGCAAAAGAAGATTAACCAAACTTAAACTTCTCGCGAATTTTTTTGAAAATGTTGATATAATTTCGATCTACATTAAGACAGATATTATCCATAATCTTTTTCAGGAAAATAAGGGACTCGATTACAGTAAACTGGAACTTTTTCATCTTCAGTATACCGACAGTCTCATTGAACTTCTCACGAAAATTAAAAGACAGAAAGAAAATGATATGCTGGCGGTGCTTAATGAAATTGATGTTAACAGCAAATACATTTCCGGTTTTGAAGAAAAGCGTGTTGACGGTTTCGAAACTGACCGGAAAATGTACAGCGGTATTTTTTCCAATCAGCTGAAAAGTCTGTATAATGATCTTACGGAAGATAAATTTCGATTGAACTGGGATAATGTCCTGTATTTTTATAAAAAATATGCAGCAGAATTCTACAGATCAAATGTTGATGAAGAATTGCTGAAGTCAGGTTCTTTTCCTGCCTATCAGTATAAAGATTATCAGATCGAAAGGAAATTACTGGGAAGGCTTAATATTCAGAATTTTAAAGTCCGTTTTGTATGCGGATACGTGATCGCGGGAAACGAATATGAATTGTTTAAGATTTTTCAGTCTGAAGATCATTTCATCTTCGATATTGAAGGCAGAAAAATGTATTTAATTGATCCTAAAAAACTGGAAAAACTAGATACAATGCCCAATGAATCGAATCAGGGAACGATTGTTTATCAGCTAAAAAGAAAGAATGAACAATTGGAACAGACGATGAACGAAAGAAAAAAAACGCTGCCAGAACAGGTCATTGCCGTACTTCAGGATTACATTAAAAATCTAGAAAATACAGACGTGATGAGTAAAATGTTCGACATCAATGAGGAAACCAATATTCTTCGCGCAATGCTGAATTTAAATTTAAATAATTAGTAAAAGTAAAAAGTTTTAAAATTCAATTCTTTACAAACTTTTTCACTGTACTGCCATCATTTGCTGAGTGAAACGCCTTTGCGAACAAAAATATGCAGAACAATTAAAAAAAATCTTTGCGAGTCTTTGCGTTTAAACTAAGCACAGTAAAAAAAATTAAAATTAGAACTAAAACAAAATATAACAATGGCTATTAACTTACAAAAAGGTCAGAGAATAAATCTTACAAAGGAAAACGGAACCACGCTTACACAGGCTTGTGTAGGAATCAACTGGGGAGCAATTGAGAAAAAAGGATTCTTCGGAGGGATTACAAAAGAAGCGGTAGATCTGGACGGAAGCTGTATTTTATACGATTCTAATAAAAATGCAACAGAAGTTATCTATTTTGGAAACTTAAGATCCAAAAACGGTTCTGTAAGACACAGCGGAGACGATTTAACAGGAGATGTGAATGGAGATGACGGTCTTGACAATGAGGTGATTACTGTGGATTTCAGCAATCTGGATTCCAATGTAGAACACGTTGCTTTAGTTCTGAACAGTTATAAAGGTCAGGATTTCGGGACTATTCCTTTTGCATCCATCAGAATTTACGAAGGAACGCCAACCAACGTAAGAGAAGTTTTTGCGAAATATGATATTGCGAACGATGCTTCTTTCAGAGGTCACGTTGCCATGGTGATGGGAGTTTTCTACAAAAGAAACGGAGAATGGAAGTTCAACGCGATCGGAGATCCTACAGCAGACCGAAAACTGCAGGAAACAATAGAAACTGTAAAGCAGAAATATTTATAAAATATAAGTGTTTAAAATGATTATCAATAGAAACGGGCTTTAGCCCGTTTGCATTAAAAATAGGTTTCCAATCCGGCTTTAGCCAAAACTTATTAACTATTGAATAAATTTTTAAAATAAAAAATAAAACTTAGCAATACTTGTACCCGTACAAATATTGCTTTTATCGTATAATAAGCACATTTAAAAGTGGACAAACATCAAGGTATTTTAGATCTTCATCCCGGTCTGGTTTGGGGATTTGCGGTAACGGTAGTTATCATGTTGCTTCTGGATTTAGGAGTTTTCAACAAAAAAAGTCATGAAGTTTCTTCCAAAGAAGCTACAATCTGGTCAATCGTATGGATCTCGCTGTCTATGGTATTCTCCGGCGTGGTTTATTGGGTTTTCAATACAGACGGAAGTCCCGAAAGTCATGCTTTGGCAGTGGAGAAATTCACGCAGTATCAGGCGGCTTACTGGATTGAGAAGGCACTTTCGGTGGATAACTTATTTGTATTCATCCTGGTTTTCGGATTCTTTAAAGTTCCGAAATATCTTCACCACAAAGTTCTTTTCTGGGGAATTATCGGAGCATTGATTTTCAGGGCAATTTTCATTTTTGCGGGTGTAGGATTAATCAACCTTACTTACCTTCCTGAAATGAATATTTTCGGACATCCTGTGAAAATCAATATTGTAATGACTTTATTCGGGCTGTTCCTTGTATATGCAGGAATAAAATCCTGGGGCGACGGAGACGATGACGACGAAGAAGATTACAGCAATACAGCAGGAGCAAGACTGATTAAAAGATTCTGGAAAGTTTCAGACAATTACGTGGGCGACAAATTCTTCACGGTACAGAACGGAATGAAAATGGCAACCCCGCTTTTGGTTGTTGTAGCGGTAATTGAATTTACAGACGTTCTTTTTGCAGTAGATTCCATTCCGGCAATCTTTGCGATTTCTAATGACCCGTTTATTCTTTACACCTCAAATATCTTCGCGATTCTGGGATTAAGATCATTGTATTTCCTGTTGGCGAATTTCATTCATATGTTCAGCAAATTGCCTTATGGTTTGGCAGTTATTTTATCGTTCATCGGAGTAAAAATGCTGATCGCACCATGGATTCACATTCCGTCTCCGGTTTCTTTGGGAATCGTTGGAGGAGTTTTGGTAATTTCAGTGATTCTGTCTTTAATCTTTCCTGATAAAAAGGACGACGAAGACCAAGAAAAAATTGAAGAATAAGATCATTTATATCTAAAGAAAAAAATCCGAAAAGCAATATGCTTTTCGGATTTTTAATATAAAGATTACAAACGGGAAAAGAAAAGCGGGGCATCGTTCTGCCGGAGTCGAACCGGATAATCTTGCCGGATCAGCCGACTTCATTATTCCTCCCCTTCGATTGGTGACGAAGTATCTTTTCTCTACGACACTTTATATTTTAAAACAAGGCAACAACCAGAAAGTGCAATGTCGTGCTCTAACCAACTGAGCTACTTTTCCTATTTAAAATGTGTTTTTTTGTTGTGGAAAAGACGGGACTCGAACCCGCGACCCCGTCGTGATGAGCGAAGTAACACTATTCTACGGCACTTGTATATTATAAAAACAGATAAGGTAAAAGGCGAAAAAGGTATTTTTGCTCTTATGAGCGCCGCTCTTACCCGATTTGGGCAGGGAGCCGGCAATTCTACATCTGCGAGAGACTTACGCTTTCTTTCGAAAACTTTTGCCCAGTTGGTTTTCAACCCAACCTCACCAGTTCGGTCGCCCGAATTACGCTACCTTAGGACCGTTATATTTACGAAGTAACCCTTCTCTACGACACTTATCTGTAAGTTTTTAAAATTAAAAAAAGAGGCAAAAGACGAGAAAACTCTTTATATAAATCATTTTCAGATTTATTCTGGAGTCGAACCAACATCATTAAGATTAACCGAAGTAAGTTTTCTCTAACGGCACTCTTTATTTTATCAAGGTAAATTTCGTACAGATATTTCTCCGGCGTCCTTACTCAAATTAGACGACAGTTTTTTATTTACTGACAGGCATCGAACCTGTATTTCCGGTTTGGAACGAAGTATTTCTGTACTACGACACCCGATATTTTTAAATTTTCAATAAAAAGAGGCAAAAGACGAAAAGACAGACATGCACCTGATCCCTACTGTTATTCAGGAAATTGCACTTGTTTTTTAGATTTTTTGGTCTAAATAATTGCTGTTCGAAGTAAGCCTTTTCTACGGCACTCTTTTGTTTTTTAAATCAAGGTAATAATGTGAGAATCTTCATTGCTTTTGCTCTACCATCTGAGCTACTCTTCCATTTTGGAACAGGCAGGATTCGAACCTGCGACCCAAAGATTAAATATCGAAGTATGATTCTGAAACGACACTTGATTTTTTATTTTATATTTTCAAAGTTTTAGTTTTTACAATTTAAAACCGAGCAAAATTTTGAAAGAGACTTTTTCAGTTTGGATTCGAAGGAACTCTTTCTTACGGCATCGATTATTTTTAAGTTTTTATGGTTATTGTTTTTTGTTACTGCAAAATTACTGCATTGGTACGCAATCTTTTTACGCAGTTAAAATTATTTTAAAAAAAACCAAGTAACATGGTATAAGAGTTTTTGATATCAATTCAAATTTTAAGTAAGACGATGGAACTCTTATGATGACGACATTGGTTATTTAAAACCGGGCAATGTAACGAAAAGACTCTTGTTCAAGTCGAAATCGAAGGAATTCTTTTCTTACGGCACCGGTAATTTTTTTAAGTAAGGTGAAAAATCAAACAGAATTTTTTATTGTTGTGTGTTTCTTTTACACCATTCCGAATTCCGGAAACAGGATTTTTACCTGCAATACAACTTTGCTCAGTAAGAAGTAATTCTGTTTTACGACACTCACTTTTTAGTTTTCCATTGGGTTTTTCTGTATTTTTTCCAATTTCTCTGAAACTTAATTTCTTTTGAATTAATGGTTTCAAAACCATGTGGAAAACAATAAGAACACCCCATTTCATTTCCATATAAAATTCTGGAAATCTGAACATTCGAAATTTTCTTCGGAAAGTCAATTAATCCAAATTCATTGCTTCCGAAAGACTTCTTTAATGTTTTAAATTTTTTCATAAGTATTGAGTATTTAACCTCAATACAGTGTTCCTTTAAGCCATTTTTTATAGTAATTCATGATTATCTGTTTTTGTTGACGCAAAGTTATTGCCTCAGTGCGCATTCTTTTTACGCAGTTAAAATTTATTTTGAAAATATTGACCCGATAATCTCTCCCAGCTTAACAAGTCCTAAAAATGGAAGTAAAATAATTCCTCCAATGAGCAAATAAAACCCTACATTACTAAAAAAGCTATCTTTAGATTCTGTATAATTTCCTTTTTCTCTTTGCTTTCTTTTAAAATCAGGAATATGCTTTGTTTTCTTAAAACTGTCAGTTTCCAGTTCCTTCAGAATATTTTTTGCGTATTCCGAAAGCTGGGTTTTATCTCCCCGAAAAACGATATCTTTTAAAATAGCATTTCCGGAATTGCTTAATGAATTCCTGTACATTTCAATTGCTTCTTTCATTTCGAAATTCTGAGGTTCAGATAAGATCCAAAACTTTCCGGCTTCATCTTTAAACCCTGAATCATAATAAATCTGCGCCAGTTTGTCTCTTAAAGAAAGATCGTCGGGAAATTCATTGATCAGATTTCGAAGTCTGTCGCAGGCTTTTTTCTTCCTTCCCGCCTTAAGATCCTGTTCAATTCTGTAAAAAATAGTTCCCATTATTTATAATTATTCATTTGTTCGTTTTGAATTTGTTCCTATTTCAAACAGTAGAATCTTCTTAACGTTCGTACAGCTTATTTTCTTAACGCCTTCATTTCATAGGTCGGTTTTTTACTATTATTCTTTGTCATTGCGAGGAGCGTAGCGACGAAGCAATCTCTAAAAATATTGATTGAGATTCTTCACTTCAATACTGAATTACATTTGTATACCTGAATAAAAAACTGACTGCTAATTAAAGCATTATATTTTCCTAGCCCCGATTGCAACGACATCCTTTTGTGTAGCAAAGCGGAACAAAAGATATAGTGGAAAGCGGGATTAAGCTCCTGAAAAAATTGGTTATTAGTTTTTTATTTTAAAAGCAGTGCCTTTTACAGCACTACTTTTTTTATCATTTCTACGGCAGATTTTTTGTCTTCCAAAGCATTCAGTACATCGAAAATTTTGTCGGACCAACCTGCAATAAGGTATACATCGTTTTGTCTGATATCCAAAGGCTGTCTTCCGTAACCCGCCAAGTCAAAAATATACAATTTTGCATTTGGGTGAAAACTTTTGTATTGATTCCAAGAATCTTCAAAAGAATTTCGGGTTCCGTTGCTGTTCCAAAGCTGGGTATCGGTGAAAATCATTACTTTATCTACTTTTTCGCGTCTGTTCAGCAAATCTTCGATGACCAGATAACCGTTGGTAGAGTAACCTACTTCACCTTCTCTTTTGTAGAATGCATCCACGTTTCTCAAAATACCGTTTTTAGGCATCGGAACTCTTTTCCAAGTGTCACCGAATATTCCTGAAATCACATTTTTGCACTGTGACTGCAGCATCATCGACATCAACAAACCGATATCGTACAGCAAAACTTTAGATCTTGGAGAAACCGACTTTTGCATTGAAGCGGAAACGTCTGCCGCTATCACCACCGAAGTATCGAATCCAAAACCTTTGATATTTTTGGCACTCACCAAAACTGCATCTTCCAATGCTTCGAGAATTGATGATAGATAGGGCGATTTCATACTCTTCAGTTCTCTGTACGCCGACAAGAATCTGAAAGGCAGCTGTTTTGAATTTCTCACGGCTTTTTCATCCGAAAGATAGTTGCAAACTTTCTGCATCGCATCCGGAGAAACGTTGACCTCCAGAATATTTCTGAGGTTTCGCAAAGTTGCCATATACCCCAGTTTGTTGCTGAAAATCAGTTCTTCCCATTTGTTTTTGAAGGCTGCTTTTCTTTCTGCATCATCGGCAAATTTTGTCTGTCCCAAAACGGAAAGTTCTACTTCCCAAGTGTAAGGTGTTTCCAACGAATCGTTGACGATTTTGTTGAAAATTGCCTGTTGGTTTTCATCTTTTGCTTTCGGGTGAACCAGGAATAAGGCATCTTTCAGGGTAACTTCCGCTTTTCTGTTGTATTTTGCGAACTGGTATTCATCAAATTTATTGAATGATTTTACCAGACCTTTCTGAATTTGCTTTGACAGTTTGTTGAGTTTTTTAAGATCTGTTCTTTCGTTTGCCAATTGGTAATATGCCAAAAGTTCAGTAATTTCATCCGCTCTCTGGATCACGCCATCGATGGTTCTGCTTACCAGGTCTGTACCTGAAGTCTGCTTTGCCAATTCAGTCGTCAAAACCAACGGAATGGAACGCAGATACATATCTTTTCTTGCATAAACTGCCAGTTTTGCAACGAATTCCGGATCATTTTTCTGAATCAGGGACTGAATTCTTGTGAGTCTTTCGTTTCCTTTTTCATAAGTGGTATTGGATAATCCTGTTGTAACAACAGCACTGTATAGTTCTTCTGCAGGTGTCATGGTATAAGCTTTTGCACCTTCGTAGTTCGTTACTACTTTATTCTCTTTTCTTAAAAAATTAAATTTCATGGTTACTGTTTTTTTGTTAAACATTTCAGAGGATTATCACTTTCTCCCTGATTTCTGATGCAAAGTAAGGATGCTTTTACGCAATGTTTTTGCGTAGTATATTTTTTTTGAAAAAATTTTTATTTAAACACTAATTGCACGGATTTTTGCACTAATAACACTAATCTTTCTTGTGAAATTTGTGAAAAAATTTGTGGGATTTGTGTTTAGAAAAAATCTATTATGCATTTTATATAAAGGAATTAATAATGAAGAGTTTTTGGAAATACGTTTTCTAGCTTTGTTTCATTAAAATTTTAAACTCATGATTAAAGGACTGTACGAAACTCATGTTAAGGTGAGTGATCTGGAAAATGCAATAAAATTCTATACTGAAATTTTAGGATTGGAATTTGCCCATAAAGAAGAAAACCGAAGAATTGCTTTTTTATGGATCGGGAAAAACAAGGAATCCATGTTGGGATTATGGGAGCAGAAGGAAAATCTGCAAACGAGACATTTCGCTTTTACTGCAGACAAAGAAGATATTCTGAATTATTCTGTCGAATTTCTGAAAAATAAAAACCTGAAACCTTACAATTTTCTGAAAGACGGCATTGAAAAGCCGATGGTTTTTGCATGGATGCCTGCTTTAGCCATTTATTTTAATGATCCGGATGGAAATCAGCTGGAATTTATTTCGATTTTAGAAGGTGACGGAAAACCGGAGTTGGGTGTGCTTTCTTATGAGGAGTGGATGGAGAGGAAATAAAACTGTTTTATTTTCACACAGATTTCTCAGATGTATACAAATCCGATTAAAGAAAATAGATTAAATTTCATTAAAATCAGTGTTATCTGCAAAATCAGCAAGAGAAAAAAATTATTAATTGTCTATAAAAAACAAGACAGGCTTTGTATTCACAAAACCCGTCTCTATCATAAAAGTTATTAGTTTCTATTTTGTGAAGATTTCTTTCAGTTGAGAAACAATGTTGCTGTTTCCGGAAACGGTAATATCTCCAATCTTGTCGGCGATTTTCTCCATATATTCCATCTCTTTCAGCTTCCAAAGGACTTCGTTTTCTTCCATTAATTTCGCTGTATTCAGCAAGCTTCTTGTGGAAGCGGTTTCTTCACGTCTCATGATGCTGTTTGCCTGAGCTTTTTTCTCGGCAATCAAAACCTGATTCATGATTTCCTTCATTTCTCCTGTCAAGATCACATCTCTGATTCCCGCATCGGAAGCTTTCAAACCTAAATCTTCGGCTTTGTTTCCAAGATTTTCAAGGATTTCTTTTCCTATAGAATCTTTTTTCAACAATAATTCATCCAATGTTAAAGCTCCAACGAATTCACGCAAAGCCAACTGCATCAGAATATATAATTGCTTATCGTATTCTTTATTTTCCATCAACGCTTTTTCGATGTTTTCCACCTGAAAACGTACATAGAAATTAATACGCAGCATCGCTTTATCTTTGGTCAACAATTCCTGACCTGCAATTTCCATTTGCTGCATTCTCATATCTGCCGATTTTACTTCGATGGAAGTTTCGTTGTTCCAGAAGTAATAAGTTCCGGCTTCGAGAGTTTTAGTTAATTTTCCGTCAATTAACAGTAATCCTTTATGCTGATTGGATACGATAAATTTTCTTACGTAATTTCTCATTCTTGCATTTTCCAGAATCGTTTTCGAAATATCTTCTGTAATTTCAACTTTCATCAAATCCACTTTCTGGAACTCTCTGTCTGCAATATCTACCCAAAATGCATACTGACCTACGTTTAATACATCTTTTAAACTTCCGTTTTCATATAGCAAAATAATTTCTCCGTCTTTTACCTCTACAATTTTCAAAAAATCTTTAAGCGGTTCAGATTTTATCAAAACAGTTGCGTTTTCATGGGATCCGAACTGTGATTTTATTTCATAATTTGGATCTACAATTTTAACTTCAACAGAAGATTCATTATTCCAGAAAGAGTAAAGACCACTTTCCAAAACCTGACTCAGTTTTCCGTCAATTAATAGCAGACCTTTATAGTGAGAAGGCACAACAAACTTTCTTACGAGGCTTTTTAATTTCATATTTTCCAAAACTGTCTTGGAAATTTCTTGTGAAATCTCAACTTTAGTCAAGTCGATTTTTTGAAACTCTCTGTCCAAGATTCCTTTCCAGAAAGCATATTGACCAATATTCAAAACGTCTTTGAAAATTCCGTTTTCGTACATCAGAACAATCTCTCCTTCTTTTACTTCAACAATTTCCAATAACGATTTCAGACTTTCATTTTTCAACAAAAGATGAAGGTCAGTATCAGAATTAAACAAAGATTTCATATCATAAATCTTTACAGACTTATTTCCAAAAATCCAGAAATTACCTTCTTTCAAAATATCGATCAGATGTCCGTTTTTAAAAACCAGACCTGTTTCGTATGCTTTAATTTGTACATTTTTTATCATCGTCTTACTATTTTAATGGTCACTATTTCAATTAAAAGGAAAATCCGGAATCTCTTCTTCCAAAAACGGCGGAAGGAAAGCAATTCAGAAAAATTCATCGAGTTTGGAATTTTATTTTTCAAACTCATTTTCTAAATGTTCAGATTTTGGGCGTGTCCCTCGTCTTGGCTTTACCAAAAGCCCGGGTCGCTACGTCCTCTTCTACTCCTCGTTCATCGCTTGCGCTCTTCACTGCGGGGTATCCGTTACCATCGCTCACGCAGAAAACCGTCCTTTTTAGAAAATTCATTTCAAAAATTATTCATTCTTCATCTCCATTTCATTTTCAGAAAACATCTTTTCTTGCTGGCTTTTTCAAAATGTTGATTAAACAACTGAAAAAATCCCAGACTTTTCCATGAACATTTTTAAAGAGAACGTTCAAACTCGCTAAAAAAAATAGATTTTGAGTCTATTTCAATCTACATTAAAAGTGTAGTGCTCTAACCGGACTGAGCTACCTCATTTGAAGTGAGGGTGGGAGTCGAACCCACGCATAAATCTACTGTTCTACCATTTGAACTATATCCCTTTTCAAGAGATAGAAGGACTCGAACCTTCAACCCATAGAGTCGTTTGAGATTTTTTGGGAAATCCCGAAACCTTCAGATCAAGCTGAACAGAACGAAATTATGTTTCTCAACAAATTCTTCTGCAATGGTGATATACCGAAACACCCAACAAGACCTGCCTGATATTTTAACTAAAATCTGTTCTTCAAAATTTTAGTGTTGTTTCATTTTGATGATGCAAAGTAAAAAAGGAATTGCGCAATGATTTTGCGTTGTTGAAAATTTGTGATATTTTTTTGTCATTGCGAACTGAAAGTGAAGCAATCTTTCTGTTTTTTCGAGACTGCTTTACTTCGACAGGCTCAGCACAGGCTTACTTCGCTACTCGCAATGACAGGATTGGAAATAAAAAAACTTCCACTTTAAAAGGAAGTAATTACTAAATTTTTAGATTGCTGAATTGTTACATTAGTATTGCTGCAAACACCAATGCAAAATTTTTGCAATATTTTTCGCATCATCTACACCTCTGTGATGCGTTCCTTCAAGTGCAAGATTTAATTCGCCTAAAGCTCTTGCCATTCCAACGCTTTTACGAATCGTGGGATGCAGCTCTCCGAATAATGTTTTCACATTGATGTGGTCATCGCTCAAAGGATAATCCACATTGAATCTTCTTGCCTGATTTTGAAGCATATTCAGATCGTAGTTTCCGTAACTTGCCCAGGTCAGATCTTCAGAATCGTATTCCGCTCTCAGAATATCTAAAGCATCTTCTAACAAAACACCTTCATCATCAAGCATTTGCTGCGTAATGGAAGTCAGTTCCGTACAAAACGGACTTACTTTCGAATATTGGGGTTTTACTAAAATTCCCTCATTTTTGGAAATCTTTCCGGTTTTTGCATCCATGACACAAACTCCGATTTCTATTATTTCACTTTCCTGTCCTCTCGGCGGTCGGTCTTCCCAACATGTGGCTTCGAGGTCTATAATTAATATGTTGTCTGTTGTTTTCATTGTTGTAATATTTAACTGTTAAAGGTTGGAAGATGGATGTTAGAAGATGGAAGTATTAGCAGCGTGTAATTTACTTCCAGCCTCCAGCTTCAGACTTCCAGCCCAAATTCACCTCAAAATTTCTCTTAAAATTCTGGCGGCGTTGTAAGCATCGTCTGCTCCGCTGTGATGATTGCCTTCAAAATCCATATTCATATAGTTCAGGGCTCTTTTCAAACCCATCATTTTATGATGTCCTATATATTTTTTGAATTGATACATCACATTGATGTAGTTTTCGGAAAAAGGATTTTCGATACCGAGGTAATCGCACTGTTCCATGATCTGCTCTTTATCAAAGTTTCCAAAACCTGCCCAAGTAAGCTGAACTGAGTGATATTCATCTCTGATTTTTTCGCAGGCTTCTTCGAAATAAATTCCTTTTTCTTCGATTAATTTCGGAGTAATCCCGGTCAAATTTGTACAAAATTTATTGATTTTAGATCGTTCGGGAATCACATAAATGCTTTGTTTTTTGGAAATTTCCTGCGTTGTTCTGTTTAATTCGCAAATTCCTATTTCTATAATATCGGTTTTTTGGCCGGCGGGAATTCTATCATTTTCCCAACACGTAGCTTCCAAATCGATAATTACAATTTCGTTTGTTGTTTTCATTTTTAGATTTTTATTCTATTCATTTTTCATTCATCTGCATTTGGTTTCTAATGTGGAAGGAGAAGCGGGAAGAAATACCCTGAAGAAGGATTGTTTTAACTGCTAAAGTTGTGCAAAGTTACAATAGTCAGTGCGCATTCTATTTACGCAGTTAAAAAATAATTTCAAAAAAACTCCCCGAAGGGAGCAATTTCTAATTTCTCGGAGCAAACGGCGGTGTCCATTTTTTCCTTTTCATGATTTCCTTTACTTCCTCGTAAGAAACCGGATAAAAATTATGGCAATCTACTCCTACATCGAAGCTCAGAGCCATTTCATCGTGGGGTAATGTTCCGTGCGAATGACCGTAAAGCTGCCAAACGCCACGGTGTGAGCCGTTCCATGTTCTCATGGCGTAATGAAAGAGAATAATTTTCTGTTTGCCGTTGCTGTTTTCAGGCTCATCAATTTTCAGTTCGTGATAATCTCTGATGGAAGCAAATCGTTTTGGATAGGTCAGCGCTGCACCTTCATGGTTGCCTTTTATCAAATGAATGTTTCCATTTAACCGGTCCAGTATTTCTTTCGTGAAATCCGGTTTGCCTAAACTCATATCACCTAAATAATAAACGGTGTCATCTTTACCGATCTTCTCATTCCATCTTTTGATGAGTTCTTCGTTCATGTGTTCTAAAGACTCAAAAGGTCTTTCGGAGAATTTTATAATATTTTCGTGACCAAAATGATGGTCTGCTGTGAAAAATATGTTTGGTTTCATTTTTTAATTGTTTGTTTTTTAACTACAATATTTCACTATTTTCTCTGTCATTCTGAACGGAACAAAGTGGAGTGAAAAATCTCTAAAATCTTTATGTGAGATTCTCTGAACTTCGTTCGTATCCTTTCAGGCTGTGTCAGAATGACAAACTTGCTGATTAAAATTGCAGTTTTAGTTTAATAATATTAATTCGTTAAGGTTTCATCACCATCCACAGATCTTTGAAATCCGGAATATGAGTTGTAATCAATGATGAGTTGTGTCCGGAGCTTTCTTTTACTTCACGAGAGCCCCATTCACCACGCTGTCTGTAAGGAATTACTTCCGCCCAGACTGCTTTTGACGGATCTATCGCCAATAAAGCTGCCACAGTATCATGAAGTGCCTTTTCTTTGAGTTCCACTGCTTTAAGAAATAGCTTCAATCCTTTATTTTCATTTAGAAAAGGGATCAGGATTTCTGCATCTTTCTTTGTAAAAACAGCAGCATGACAAACATTTTTACTGATCATCCGTCTCTCAGTCATCGGTATTGAAAGCAGCTTTTCTGCAGCCAATGGATTTCCATTCAGGTTGAACGTCGCACAGGTAAGCTTACCGTCAAATTTTTCCAGTCGATGTTCTTTTGGAACAATATTATCGCCTGCAAAACCACCCTGACAAAACCAGCGATCAAAGAAAACTCCGGTTTCCCACAATGAATGCGGATTTGTAAGTGCTGCTCCCGTCAGTAAAGTACAATCGGGAAACTGATGAAGTGTTTCAGCCATAATATTTGCTGCGGTATCATCCGCTTCTAAGTCCTCAAATTTTCCGATCCAGTCTTGGTAAAAGCCCGAAACACGGCTCGCCGAAGATTTTGGAGTTCCTGCGCCGACGCGGACATCTTCTCTGTCCAGAATTTGCAGAACACGTTTTACAAATCCTATCTGATCTTTTCCTCCCGGATGTATGGATACGCTTGCGAGATGAACCTTGGGATGCGTTGCCAAAACAGCCAACGTCATCGAATCATCAGGATCAGCCGTTTCCATATCGAAATGAAAAGGTAATTTATTTTGCATGATTATTTTTAGTTTTTTTAATTTTAATTGAATAAATAATTTTAATTAATTGATTTATAAAATCATATTAATTTATCGCAAAGAAAAACAAAAGATTTTTTTACTTATTGAAAGTTGGTAAGCTAAACAAAGGCACTTCGTTTATTTAAAAAATAAAAAAATGGTATTACTTTGATCAGTTTTACGCCTTTGTATATTTTAAAAGCTGAATTTTTAATAATTGAATCTCTTTGTTTAACCTTGCGTTTAAGACTTATCCCGAACTCAGTTAATTAATTTCCCTGAAATGCTTTATAAAAAGCGGTTTCAATTTCCAATTGGTCGCTTTCAACATATCTTCTTGAAAAGTGAATCGGAACGGCTTCTTTCACTTCACATTCTTTCATGATTTTTCCGGATGCAGAAGCAAAACTGTGATAGTTGATCTTCGCAAATTCCTGATCTTCATCTTTGTAGAATGTTTCGATGTACACCATATCCGCTTCCCTGAAAACCGTTTTAATTTTTTCATAATTGTCTTCACAGACCGCATGATCCATGATTACGCCTAATTTATATCCTTTGTTTCGAGTCAGAAAGTGAAATAAATCGCAGGCTTTATAAACCGCTCCTTCAATCTCAATTTCTTTGCCGGAATCATTGTTTTCAAAGGCTTTCTTCAATTCGCTGATCCATTTTCCTTTTTTGAATTCTAAACCGTTTTCATTAAAAGTAACCGAATCTTTTTCTCTGAATAAATACGCGATGGAATCTGTTTTGTGATCCAAAATTGCAAAATCAACATTCATATATTCGTCTTCAAAAAGGAAATTCTGGGTTTCTATCAATTCCAGATTCCAATGTGGAGGAAGAATTTTATAGACATTAATTTCTTCTTTTGAAACGATTTCTCTAATCTCATATTCAATTGCATTTTCATCAATTAAATTCCAAGTGTAAGATTTTAATCTTGCTTCAATCTGCTGATGAATATTTTTCGGTCCGCAAATCACGATTTTTTCTCCGCTTCCAATCTGGTGTCTGAAAATTCCGTCGAAATTGGAAAAGTGATCAATGTGAGTATGACTGATGAATATTGCTGAAACCGACTGTACTTCTTTCACCGTCAGCAAACTTGCCTCTCCGCAATCGCATAAATAATGCTTTGCTGAATTCGGGACTTTTATTAATATACTGATGTCTTCTTTTAATAAACTTTTTATTTCTGCCTGTAACATTTTTTTCTAATTTTTTTTGATTATCCGTTATCAATCATAATACTTGATTTTAACGCTAAGCACACAAAGATTTTTTATAAACAAACTGTTTTTAAGGTTCGCAGAGGCGTTAAAACTTAACCAAGATCGCAGAGGTTTTTATTATGACAAATTACAGACAATCAGATTTTTTTAACAATAATTAATTATTTCTGCTGTCATTCTGAATGGAACAAAGTGGAGTGAAGAATCTCTAAAAAAATATTGTGTAGATTCTCTGAACTTCGTTCGCATCCTTTCAGGCTGTGTCAGAATGACAAACTTTCTGCATATTAGTCAGATCAGTTTATGGTTCAATTTAATACGTAAAAAGTTCCGATAAAATAAATTACCGAAACTTCATCTATATTTAAACAATAAGTTCTTTTACTGATATTCTTCGTACACCAAAATCAGATTTTCTGATCTTGCACATACGATTGTCAGCAGTATGATGGAAAACAATACCCTCCATATCATTTTCGGGATTGCTCAAAAAGTTTTTGATAAATTCAAAGTCCAGACTTTCTAAACTAAGAATATTTTTGCCATGTTTTACCAATAAATGACCTTTAATATTCTCAGGATTTCCTTGTATCTTTTCACCAATAAGTTCGTAGGTTCCATCTTCCACCCTGCCCAATTCAGCCAAAGCACTGAAACCTTCCCAGAAGTATTGATCTTCTTTTTTATCAATATCACACGCTACCCAATGCGGATGATGACCTGTAATAAGATCCGCTTCCTGACACGGAATTGCGCCCTCAGGAGCTGTTTTTCCTTTTTTGGCATCGTATCTTTTGTATAATTTACCGTTGATTACTGCACATGCAGAACCATCAAACTTTTGTGTAGCAACAGCTTTCCCATCAAAAACCCATTTGTTTTCAGGATTAATTTCGTTAATAACTCTTCCTAAATTATGTATATCTTTTTTGAATAATGTACTTATCTTTTTCATTTTTAATAGTTTTAATCACAAAAGTTTTTATTCATCGGCATAACTCTCAAAACTATACTTTTGCGGAAATTAATTCTTCTTTTACGATGTCAATCACTAAAGAATTCAGTTTTTTATTGATTCTTTTCTGTTCTTCTTTCTCAATGGTTTCGAAAACTTTCGGAAAATCTTTTTCAAAATCTTCTAAAATATCCTGCGCAAAAAGACCGATCACTTTCCCAATCATTTTGGGTTCGAATTCACCAATTTTGCTGACCACGTTGTTTAGCCTGTTTGTAGTTACATATTTTTGAATTTCTTCCCAGATACTCTGAGCTTTTTCGCTAAAGCTGATTTGCTTTTGAACCGTTTTTTCCTGTTTTCTTACCACTTTAGATTTCTCGATCCATTTTTCATTTTTATTTTTCAAAATGACTCTTGAGCCGTTTCCAAAATATCTGGTTTTCAAAGTTTTCAAAATGGTTCCTTCACACATATTGTTCTTGATTTCAGGAAGTCCAAGCCAGCCCGGAATTTTAGAATCGAAAACATTCGGAAACTTCAAAGCATCTTCCAAAGTTCCCTGAAAAAGAATTTTTGCATAGAAAAATCCGGTTTCTTCGAAAATTTCATTCACCACATCGGTATCCAGATAAGTAGTTCCGTTCAGCTTGATGTCGAATGCATAAAATTCGTTGTGCGGAGCATATTCAATACCTTTCTGCACTTTTACCGCATCTTTTACAGGTTCCACTTCTTTGTGTTTGTAACCTCCACCGAACAATTCACCGTAGATTACGACCGTCTCTACATCCGGATGAATATTTTTCACTTTTTCGAATACTTCGATGACGTTTTTTCTGTAACGTTCTAAAATCTGATGTGCGTTGAAGAATTTTTCATCCTTTTCGATGAAAGCGGTTCTCTTCCCGATTTTAATTTCCTTTCCATCGGTAAAGAAAGAGAAATTAGCACCGTGAACTTTCTCCTGCACGATGAAAACCTCATCCCCAAAACCCTGAATCCTGATCTGATCGATTACCCGGGTCTGGTAAGCGTTTTCTATTGAGTTATATGTTTTGAAAATCATTTTTTTAATTTTTTATTTGTTATTACTTTAAACCTCACAGGTTTTGAAAACCTGTGAGGTTTCACTACTGTCTGAAAAAAGACAATTCAAGTATTCAAATCGCTTCTAATTCATTATTTTTCATCTGAGTAAGATGTCTCTGAGCATGAAGCGAAAGGAAATAAATGTACTCGTAAACATTGATTTTCCCGAGTTCGTTCACCGTCATTGTTGTTTTGCAGAGGAGACCTTCGCCATTTTTCATCAAGTCTAAATAACTTAAACATTGATGATATTGCTGAGTAATTAAACTTCTTATTTCAGTTAAATTTAATTCTCCTTTCGGCTCCATATGTTCCGGTCTTATCCATTCGAATGAACCGTACTCGCCTATTTTTTCAAACTTTTCCTGATTGAAACGGTAATTTTTTATTTCAAGATTCAAATCAAGATGCAGATAATTCCGCATTGCTTTTTTTGAGCCTTTTTCAATGAGTATCAACAGATAAAAGTTCGTGAGATAAATATGTTCTAAAATCTGCTGAACTGTCCAACCTCCATTTGAAGGCTGAAAATTCAACGTTTTATTGTCTTTATCAAACCACTTGTCAACCTCATCAAAACTGAGCTTCAAATGCATTTTTATGTCTTGAATGAATCTGAAAATGTCCATTATAAATTTTTAAAGTTTTTTAAAAGGCTTTCAATATTTTCCTTTCCTACAGGATTCATGGAATGGCAATAAAACTGTGGCAAATCCAAATAATTATCGATACAATATTCTACCAGCCATTTTGCACAATCGTAACCTGTTTTTTCAACAAATTCCTGAGAATTCGGTTCCAAATAATGTTCATCAGCAAGGTCGTGGTCAAAAGAGATCATTTCTGGAAGTCCTTTTTCCAAAATCCTGTTGACAAACTGTTCGTAATTCCGAACGATATGCCAGTCTTTTCTGAGGAAAATATCCTGTTTGGTATAATGATACGCTTCAATCGGATATCTTATATCGTCCAGAAACAGTAATCTTTTTGTTATTTCCATTGCTTATTTTTTTAATTCGAAAAGTAAATATTCAAAGCTTTGATAATACTTTTCACGTTTGTATTCGGATAAAATCCTGAACTGTTGATGCAGTTGATTTCAACAATCTTCCAGCCTTCATCAGTTAAACAAATATCCATTACAAAAGCTTCTTCCAAATTGAAAAGCTGAATCATTTTATTGGCGAAACTCAATCCGTCTTCTGAAACTTTTTCTTCAAAAGGAGCATGATCATTGAATTTATAATATCCTGCATCAATAATTTGTCCGCCAACAATCCAAAGTCTTGCTTCTTTGATCGTTCGTTTTGCTTCAGAAATCTGAACCAAAGAATCTTCTGTAATTCTGTTGGTTTGATTTTGCAATGCTTCAAAAGCAAAATCTTTCCATTCCGTTTCATTGAAGACTTTTCCAGTAAAAATTTTCGCTTCATTATATGGCTTGATGAATTTGAGTTCATCTTTTTTCCAAATCAATTCTTCCGAAATTTTATGAACGGAAACTTTATGATTAAGAAGGTTTTCACTGTAATATTTGGAATACACTTCATACAAGTGATTGCCTCCGTAAAAAGAACCGGGAAACCAATCTGTATTTTGCTTTGCCAATCTTGCAATCGTCACCGAACCGTATACAAAAACATCTTTTCTGTCTGTTTCGAAGTCAATTTTTTGTGCGGTTGGAGGAATATTAATTACGCTGTAATCAATATTTAATTCTTCCAAAGCATCAAAAATCCTGTAATGATCGGGATCTAAATACGTATTAGCCTGAACTAAAAAATACATGGTTATTAATTTTTTAAGGTTCTTTTATTTGTTTTTTACAATACCCGCCAATTCCAGTTTTGCATCTTCAGGAAATCCTGAAAGTCCGGGAATATCGTTGTATTCTACAATCACTTTTTCTCCGTTTTCTGTTTCCAGAACGTCAATTGCCACAATATCTGCTTTGATGTTTTCCTGTAACAGTTTTATTTTTTCTATCCATTCTTTTTCGGGCTCGATGAGTTGATATTGCTGAGTTAAAGAATTGGCTTTCCAATATTTGCCTTTTCTTTTCATTGCCCAGACTTTGTCATTGATAACCAGATAACGGATGTCATATTGATAATTAATAAATTTCTCTGTCGTCACATAATCCTGATGAATAAACAGCAAATCTTTCAGTTCTTCCCATTGTTCTTCGGTTGAAACCAGACTTTTTCCGTATCCGCCGTGATGATTTCCAACTTTAACCACAAAGGGAAATTGCATTTCCAGATTTTTCAATTGAGTTGTATTGGTTGCGACATTAAAATCAATCACAGGTAATCCAAGTTTTTTCAATCTGTTTAACATGGATAATCTTTCGTAACCTATTAATAATGTCGAAGCTGAATTCACGCATGGAATTCCTGAATATTCAATCAATTCCAAAATGTTTCTGTGTTTTGCTTCAGGATTGATTGCTCCCAATCTCCAGAAAATAACATCCGGTTTGCAGACTCCATTCTCATCAATAACATACAGTTCAGCATTTTTTACGATAAATTCTGCGGTCTGAACTTTTTTCTGAACCACATCAAATCCTGTAAAATAATCCTGCCAGTATTTTTCTCCATTGATGATTAAAATTGTTTTCATTGTTTTATTTGTTATTACTTTAAACCTCACAGGTTTTGAAAACCTGTGAGGTTTCTGAAAGCTTTAAAATAAATGTAGAAAATTAAAAACTCTAATTTCCATACATTCCACTTCCAGCTATTTTTATCACACCAACATATCAGCACAATTGGAACTTGCGAAGGCGTAAGGTTTTGCTTTAAACACATATCCCATTCCAAGAATATATCCCATTGCGTCTCTTAAGGCAACATTGGATTTGAAATCCGGATCGGTATTAATGTCTGCATGTACCTCCATTTCCACTCCATAAGCATCCAGAACAGCGCAAATGGCGTAAGCAATTTCTACGGATTTGTTAACCTCGTTCAGCATACGTTCTTTGATACTGATAGTCTGTATTTCTCTTTCTTTTCTGATAAAGGTAAACGCTCCTTTTCCCTCACGAATAAATACTACTGCCGTAGCATAATTAATGGCATCCCCGTATACATGGGAGTCTGAACCTACACAAACCTTCAGTCGGTGTCCATTAGCCTGTTCGCGGATGATGGCTTCTTCTACCAGCTGTGTGATAGAGTTTTGGAAAATTTTCCCTGTCATGTTCTGCCATACTTGTTGTTGCGTTTCCATTTTTTCTACATGTTTTTTGTTTTGTTTAAATTTTTATTAATTATTATTTGAATATCTGTAATCTGGCAGAGTGCTTTTTTAACGCAAAGTCCGCAAAGATTTTTTACTACTCACTTCTATTAAAGTTCGCAAAGGCGTTTCACTCAGCTAAGAACACAAAGCTTTTTAAATTCACTTGTGAAGCAAATTCACCATTGACCATTAACATTCCTGCACTCCGAACCGGACTCGAACCAATACCATCAGTTTTGGAGACTGAGATGCTGCCATTACACTATCGGAGTAGTTTTTGTTGATTCATCAGGACTCGAACCTGAACAACAAGAGTCAAAGTCTTGTGTGCTGACCAATTACACTATGAATCAATTTTATAAGTAATGAGTAATAGGTAATTAGTAATTTTTTTTGCGCATAATTCATTACTTATTGCACATTACTTATTACTGATATCTCGTGGAACAGACAGGAATCGAACCTGTACCTTTAGTTTTTCAGACTAACGTGCAGACCTGCTACACCACTCTTCCAATTTTATAGGTAATGAGTAATTGGTAATCAATAATATTTTTTGCCTGCAATTTATTACCCATTGCTTATTACCGATTACTTATATTCTGTACGGGAAGAGGGATTCGAACCCCCAAAACCTTGAGCCTAAATCAAGTGTGTCTGCCAATTCCACCATTCCCGCGGATTTCATTAGTAATGAGTAATTGGTAATCAGTAATAAAAATTATCTTCTATAAATTTATAATTCGTATTAACCTTAAATAATTACTCATTGCTAATTACTTATTACTTATATTTTTAGGTTCGAGAAAAGCCTGTCTATATTTATAAACTATGCCTGTAATGTTTTTTTAAAGATCTTCTGCGCTCGACAGACCTTTCTCTTTCCATTTAACCTATTTCTTTGTGAATTGTCAATCGTCAATTTATTTCGTAGTCAATTCTTAAATTCACTTGTGGAGCAAAATTCACCATTCACCTTTTCACTTTCCTGTACTCTATAAGGGAATCGAACCCTTGTTTTCTGCTCGAAAGGCAGGCGTCCTGAACCGTTAGACGAATAGAGCGTTTTTGTTGTGAATTGTTAATCGTCAATTTCTTTACGGTCATTTTTTTAAATTGACAATTGACTATTCACCATTCACTTTTTTTTGACCATCTGACCAGGAGTCGAACCTGAACAACAAGAGTACATTTCCTGCATGCTGCCATTACATTATCAGCGGTTTGGTGGAAGTAGCAGGATTCGAACCTACTCAGCAATGAAGCAACAGATTTACAGTCTGCCCCGACTCTCCAGCTTCGGCGTACTTCCCTTTTTTCATGAGTAATAAGTAATTGGTAATAAGTAATATTTTCCAACTAACTTTTTAATCTTTAATTTTTGAAGAAAAACAAAGCCTGTCTTAATTTTTAGTTTGATGTAAGAACTTCTGCGCTCGACAAACTTTTTCTTTCTTCGGAACTAATCTCATTTTAGTTATTTGAGATGGTTATGGGATTCAAACCCACTCAGCTTACGCAACGGTTTTGCAGACCGCCCCGACTCTTCCACTTCGGCGAACCATCGTTTTTATGAGTAATCAGTAATGGGTAATGAGTAATTTCCCAATATTCTGATTATTTTTTTTTATTTAAATTTTCATTAAAAAATAAAGTCTGTCTTATTTTTTTGTTTGATATAAGAACTTCTGCGCTTTGACAAACTTTATTTTCTCTAAAAATTTATATTATGTCACAACTTTTTTCATCCATTTTCAGTTGAGTTAAGAAAAAGCCTGTCTATATTATATCGTGTTTTTTTGGCTAAAGATCTTCTTCTCTCGACAAGCCTTTTCTTTTTCTCTTTGAAACAATTAACTTAGTTTGAATTGTGAATAGTCAGTTATCAATTCGCTTTGCTTGTCAATTTAAATTCACTTACGAAGTAAATTCACCATTGACTATTCACTTTTCTGTAATTTCGGAAGGACTCGAACCTTCAACCTTCGGCTTATGAAACCGATACTCTAACCCATTGAGCTACGAAATCGTTTTTAATTTGGTGAATAATCAATTGTCAGTCCCATTTGTTCATCAATTTTAAAATTCACTTACGAAGTAAATTCACCATTGACTATTCACTTTTTTGTACTCCATAAGGGAATCGAACCCTTGTCGTTCGGTAGAAAGCCGAATGCACTAACCTCTATGCTAATGGAGCAAACTGTCTGGAAAGCAGGGTTCGAACCTGCGACCTCCCGCGTCCAAGGCGGGTAAACAACCACCGTTATCTTTCCAGTTTTGCAGATTCACTTTCATTTTCTTTTCCGGGAGACAGCCGGAGCAGAAGTTTTCCGTGAATCTTTGCGGTCTATGCGAGAATCGAACTCGCAGTGCCCGAGAGACAGTCGGGAAGGTTAACCATTACCTCAATAGACCTTTTGCGGAGAGCAAAGGAATCGAACCTTCACTACTGTCGTAGAACTCATTAGCAATAAGCCGCAACAAACCAATATTTGCCTACTCTCCTTTTGTGATTCCGACAGGATTCGAACCTGTAACCCTGGGTTTAGAAAACCCATGCTCTATCCAATTGAGCTACGGAATCTTAGTATTGTGAATGATCAATCTCCAATGGTCAATTGTCAATTCGCTTTGCCTGTCAATTTTTAATTTACTTATGAAATAAAATTCACAATTGACTATTCACTTTTTTTGTAATCCCAGAAAGATTTGAACTTTCAACCCCCGGTTTAAAAGACCGGTGCTCTAACCATTTGAGCTATGAGATTGTTTTTATGTTGTGAATGGTCAATCGTCAATTCGCTTTGCCTGTTAATTTTGAATTCATTTGAAACAAAATTCACTATTGACCATTCATTTTTTGTAATCCCAGAAGGACTCGAACCTTCAACTTTTGGTTTCGTAGACCAACGCTCTATCCAATTGAGCCATGAGATTATTTTTAATTTGTGAATTGTTAATCGTCAATTCGTCTTGCTCGTCAATTTTTAAATTCACTTACGAAGTAAAATTCACTATTAACTATTCACATTTCTGGGGTATCTCCGGGGATCGAACCCTGTTCTCCGGTGCCACAAACCGACGCTTTACCAAATAAGCTAGAGAAACCATATACCATAAAAAAAGCGCCTCTTTTCGGGAGGCGCTTTATATTTCTGGACGTGTCAGTTCATTAGCTGACCCATGTATATAAGCACCTTTTTCCCACAAATTCACTATCAAGAAGAATAACACAAGCATATCTTTGTCCCATCGGTTCTGTACCGCGTTGTCCTGAATATAAATTAGATATGTTATGTAATTGTTTCATTTTATTCTTGTTGTTTTAAAAATGTTTTTTTGAAAGGCTTGAAAACCTGTTGCTTTCAATTTTCGGTTGCAAAGTAAATATGATTTTTTTTAACTCGCAAATTTATTTTTCATTTAAATATTTGAAAATCAATTAATTATGTTCTAATTTTAGAATAGAGAATTTCTGTCCGCAATACTTTGCAGATGTCTCAAATACCTAAATGACTGTCTCTCATCGGTTTACTGATCACGCTCTATTTTCTTATTAATTGTTCATTTGTTATTAAATAATTTTCATTTTTATGGTTATTTTTTTTCATTCTAAATAATTTCTGCTCTAAAAACACAAAAAACGCCTCGGTAATCGAGGCGTTTTTGCAGTATTTTGATAAAATTTTTACGGTTTTACAGTAAATAATTTTCAAAGCAAGCACATTTCGCCTCATAAGATATCATCCATTCATACCCAAACGATCCCTTTAGTACAGGGCGATCGCATAGATTTAAACTGATATGTGCTCTTTGTATTGTCATTATTTTATGGTTGCAAAGATAAATCTTTTTATTAAAAGTTTTTTATTTTGTCATTGCGAACTGAAAGTGAAGCAATCTATATTATGTCATTTTTACTTTGAGATTGCTTCGTCGCCTTGCTCCTCGCAATGACAAACAAATCAATTCCTGAATATTCTGTTCCTTCCCGTCTTATATCTGGAAATATCTTTCAGAATCACTTCATCATCCGGATTGAAATACTTCAGTTCATTTACGATTTCTGAGCGGGTTGCTACTTTTTCGGCGATGATTTCGTAGGCGATATTTCTTGTGGTCGATTGAAGTTTCGGATCTTTTTTAAATTCGTGTTTCATGGCTTCAAGATAAGTAATCTTTTTCTCCGAAGGTGTTTTCTGATAAAGTTCCTGAATTTGCTGATCGAGTTTTTTCACATCAAAAATATTGGCAAAATAGTTATTGAGACAGTTAAAAGCATCACGGTCTTCTTCCCAGCCTTTCAGCAGAATTTTCTGTGCTTCATCTGGCAATTCCATTTTTTTACGGTAAATTAAAGAACCTTTTACCATCTGACTGTTGTTTACATAATCGTCCACCACCATCTGATAATAGATATTGGCATTTTTGGCATCATTCATTTTCCTGTAGAGATCGCCTACTTTTTCTTTCTGTTCGAGTTCTTTGTACAAATCGATTGCTTTTTTATACTGCTTTGCTTTTTCGTAGCAGTTTGCAGCTTCCGATTTATTCTTTAATTTTTTAAGATAAATAACCGCCGCTTCGTTGTATAAGCCTCCGTCTTCCAGTGTTTTTGCCCCGCGATAGTAATCTTTCATCAAGTTCATGTATACTTTTGCCGCTCTTTTATAATCTTTTTCACTGATGTATTTCTGAGCCAGTTCTTCGTATTTATTCCTGATCTTATCGAAAAGGGATGCTTCCAGATAAAAATTCCCTCCTCCGTTTCTGCCTTTTCCCGAAGAGTTGCTTTCTTTTTCCTTTTTTTCCAACTGCATGAGTACCACAAAAATGATGAACGCAACAATGGCAAAAATCACCAAAGTTCCTACTACACTCCAAAAACTCTGATGGAACAGCTGCGCCAGAATTCCTATCATTTTGATGATGGCGAGAATAAAAAATGCCGCCAAGAATTTATCTGTAAATTTCTGTCTATTCATCTTTGTCTGAATTAAAAATAGTTTCATCTTCGCTGAAAAGACGGTAAAGAAGCAATACAATGCCGATAATAAGGATCCATACAAACCAATTGTACCCGAACATTGCGATCAGCGGATAGAAAATATACGCCAACATGGCAACCAAAATAATCATTAGGAAAATCTTGGTTCCCGCCGGAACATTTTCACCGCCTATATTCAGTGATTTTCTATTGACGAAGAAAGAATACAGTCCTACCGCACCTGTCATGGCAACAATAAGCCAGAAAATCTCAGCAAAAGAGGTGCTTTTTTCTTCCGGATTACTTTTTTCAGCGTTCAGTGTCGAAATAGCAGGCGGAGTCTGTGGAAGTTCTTTCGTTCCGTACAGCCTTCCCAATGAGTCTTCCACCAAAATGGCTTTCTTTTTCATAATGGTTTTTACAACTCCTTCATCGGCAGGTTTTCCTGAACCTGATTTCTGAATGGAATCTTTAATTTTCTCTCTGATTTTTCCTTCATTCTGAGCCAGATATTTTACAATTTTCTTTCGATACACTCTTTTTAATGAATCGGTTGCCGCATCTGTTTTATCATTCAGCTTAAAAATATCATTCTGAATTTTATTAAGCGGTCTTCCTCCATTCTTGAGATATTCCTGATAACTTTTTTCACCCGGTTTGCTCATGCTTAGAGAGGCATTCATATGTTCTTTCATCAGTTCTCTCCGCTTTTTTCCGTACATGGAATCGATTTTCATATCAATATCGGTAACTCCTGATTTGTACGCCACTACGGGAGCCATCATTGTTTTATCCGGAGTCTGAACTTTACCCGAAGAAATTTTAGAAGATTCTTCCGGTTTATCTTTATTAAGATTGATAAAAACTCTGGCTAAGCCGATCATTAAAAGAACAACCCAGAATATCCAACGGTAATTTCTACCGGAAGATTTTCCGTTAAAATCGTCTTCCTCTTTTTTACCAAAGAGTTTTTCGAGCCATGAATTTTTAAATTTAAAAATCCCGAAACCATCACCTCTTGAAGTTCCCATAATATCCAACGGAACGCCAAGTTCTACTGCTCTGTCAGGATATTTTTCGATATATTTTAGATATTTTTCGATTTCCTTTTTATTTCCCGTCATCACCTTTTTCATGTCAAAGGGAAGGTTTTTCATCCATTCTTCTTCGGTTTGCGGTTTTTCGAGAGATTCCAGAACTTTTTCATCGTCCATTTCAACGGTAAAACTTTCGATTTTCTGAGGAATCTGAACGCCTTTCGATGGCTTTCTTACTTTATCTTCCGAGATTTCCGGATTCTGAATGATGGAGATCCAGTCGATTTCTTCATTCAATTTAACCAAACCAAATTCGGGGTGCATGATGAGATATTCCGCATCGATATTCTGCCACTCTTCAGGATTTACTTTCGGATAAAAGACCGTATTTTCAGGAATGAAAAATCTATTATCGACGCATTGAAAATAAGAATTTCTGCCAATTTCGTTTGGAGCAAGATTTTTAAACACCAAAAAACATCCGTATAAAATATTCGGTTCTGTGGAAGGAATCGGGAACGACTGAACTTCATGTAAGTCTATTCCTAATATTTCCATCTCATAAAGCCATACAAGCGGTGAAGAACCTTTGATTAAAAGTCCTTTTTTGGGGTAGTTATTTTTCGGAAAAGGTTTAAGTCTAAGTTCCATATTCCCAAATTTGATCTATAAACCGTTCCATATATTCAACATACATTTCTTTCATCGTTCGCACTTTCAAAAGTGTATTCTGTGGCAGATAATATTCTGAGCCTCCAAATTCCGTGTTGGTTGCCAAAGCCAGATTTCCATATTCTGTGGAAGGAATATAAAATTCGGGGATATTTTTGTTGCTGCTTTTAAAAGTCAGCATTCCTCGATTGTCCGTGATAATTTCGCTTCCGTCTGAAAAGGTAAATTTATTTTTATTCTGCTCCGCACAGATTTCCAGCGGATAATTATTTCTGTAAAATGTGATGGAATCTTCGTTATATAATTTGTTTAATTCATTATTTGAAATGACTAGCTTTTTTTCTGTATTGATTCCGATATTGTGGAAATTATTCAGGATTTTTAATCCACTGTGGATTAATTTGTTAAGTTCAGATCCAACTCTTAAATTATTTTTATAAATTTCTTTCTCATTCACAAATGCCTCTTCAAAACTAACATTTCCATCTATAGCAATTTTATTGCTGTAAGGAATATCATCCAAATGCAGATAAAAACTTTTATTAAAGTATATAAGTTGACTTTTAATAGGTATATTTCTTCCTGTCAAATTCAGCTCAGAATATTCTTTAGTATTTAAATTTAATTTTGAAATCAGCTTTTTATCGGGCTGATACTGGCATAAAATAAAGTCTCCCTGCTTATTTTTTGCCAACGCAAACTGACCTTTTGGCTTTACGGAAATATCATCAATTAAAATTTCGCAGCCATGATGTGTTTTATACGTGTCATAATAATTGCGGTTGTAATAATTGTCTGAAAGATAGGTTCTCAGCAACTGTTTTTTATTGCTTAAAATAAAAAATTCCCCTTCATACAGAAAGGTTGCAATTTTATTGATTGGCGCAGGAAACAAAATCGGATAATTGAACGGAACATTTGCTTTTTTGCCGTTTCCTGAAAATTTACTTTCCCTTCTCTGTCTTCTTGCCGGCGGATTTGCCCACAATTCCTGCAAAGGAAGCATGATTTTCTGGATATGCTTTCTTGTTCCTTTATGATATTTGTAAAAGTTCAGTTCACCGTTTGCAGAAGTCGTCACCAAAAATTTCAGGCGGTCTCTGTTTTTGTGAATGATTTTCTGAAGATTTTGATGGCTTAAATTTTCCTGATTCGTGATAAAAAAAACTTCCAGATCTTTTTCTTTATGTTCTTCATTAAAAAACTTTTCAAGTGCGCCTGAAACTTCCAGAACCGGACTTACATGATTGAGATTTTCCACTACTTCATCCACATTATCCAGAGACATCGGGATGATATTCTGTCCCAATGCAAAAACTTTGCATTCTGAAAGTGCTTTCGGATGTTTGATGACCGCAATTGCCGATGCAAACCCCAAAACTTTCGGGGTTCCCCAGTTTTTCAGGGAAGTATCAATTAAAATAATTCTTTCAAAAATATTTTCTTCGGGCGGAATTTCTCTTTGGATAAACAACGCTTCATTGTTTGCAACACGGTTCATGAAAATGTCATCCTCATTGGCAAATTCAGACAAAAGCATTCTGTGAAGTTCACCTTTATTCGTCATATCCGAGATTCCTCCAATCGGCTGTTCTCCAGGCGAAAGATGACGCATAGGGATTTTCAGACCGCTCCAGATCCTTTTAATTAAACTTCCGACCTGAAACGTTTTCGGCTCTTCAATGAGTTCCTGAATAAAATCTTTATTGGTTTCAACGGTGGTTTCTTCTTCCACCACTTCATCTTCCAATTCCGAAATATCTGTGAAACCTTTCATGGCATTGATGATGGATTTTCTAGTCGGAAATTTATTCTGAAGAAGCGCTAAAGTTTTAATATCTCTGTTAACCGCAATGGAAGTTAGAGGCTTTTTAACAGCAGCTTCGCCGATGATGTGAGGCTTAGTTTCAAATATTTTTAAGATTAACCCTGAATTTACCGAGGAAACCCGATTGTGACTGTCTTTAAAAATGGTCTGTAAAAGAATGATTTTATTCTGTCCCCGCTTTAAAGAACTTCCGATACTGCTCAGATTTTCTAAAAATTTAATGGCAAGATCTACATCGGATTCATTTTCCGCAAAATTATCTTTCTGTCTGTTCAGATAATAAAAAACGCCGTCTAAATTTAAGTAGCCATCATGAAGCGCATACAAAACAAGCAATAAAGAACCGAAAGGCGGAAGACCCTGTTCTTTAAGTTCTTTAAGAATTTCCATTACGTAAGGTCTGTACGCAATTGCGCCTACATTCGGAATCGAAATAAGGTTGTTTTCATTATATCGGGTGTCGTCCGGAACATCTTCATCGGTTGTCCACTCCCAGAAATAATTGATATATGATTGGAAATATGCAATTATATCCATTCCTGTGATTTTTCAGTCAGTCTGAAAGAGCTTACGGATAATTTGCGGAAATCTTCTTTATTTAGGTAAAGAACATTTCCGTTTTCGTTCCATAAAAGCCACTGATCGCGACCTGCGTTATATTTTCTCTGTAATAAAGAGCTCATGTTTTTAAATTCAAAATCGTACCCTGTCGGTAAAAGATGTCCGTCTTTTGACCAAAATGTTTTTCCCGGAAAACTTAATAAAGGACTTCCTATAAATAAAGCATTGTCATTAATCACCATCCAGTCGATTTTCTCCAGCTTAAATTTCGGCAGTGTGATTAAGGTTTCCCTGATTTCTTTTATTGAGCATACCAACGCTGTTGCGGGATGCTCTTCTTCGCTTGGTTTCAGTTTAATTTCAATTTTTCCGTCAATTCCGAAAAAATTATGGTTGAATGACGGGAAAGTTAATCGTAAAGCTTTATCAATGGGAGTCCAAAGCAAAGCCGTTCTCATTTTTTTGCTGGGAACCAAAGCGTCTTTTCTGAATAAAAGTCCGTCTCTTAATTCATAAAGCAGGAAATTCGGCAACTTTTGAATTTCAGAGGAAACCGCCTGTTCATCTGTAAAACCTTTCAGCCAGACCACATCTTCTTCTAAAGCAATCTGAACATTTTTCCAGTCGCGGATGGAGCCCAGAACATCTTCATCTGCACGCGGAATTTCTGCCCAGAATTCTTTTAAACCGTTTGAAGAATCTTTTGCCATAGATTTTCAATTTCCTGTTGAATATACTGTTTCTGCTCAGGATTTCTGATCCACTCGCATCGCGTCTGAAGGTATCTTAATTTATCTTTGATGACGTTCTGCTCTTCAAAACTCAAAGATCCCTGATTCCATTTTTCGACTAAGATTTTTACGTCTTTCATCACTTCTTCCGGATTCGGCGTTTTGTTTTGCAATGCCTGCGGATGAGATTTCGGATGGTCATCTTTTTCAATCGTTCTGTTGATGATTCCTTCGAGAATTTCAATCTGTTCTTCGGTGTCCCAAATATGTTTCAGCACCCATAAATCTGATAAAATCGCTTCATTTCTGCCACAAATTAAAGCACTTGCCGCGATAAGGTTCTGCAATTTAACGGCTCTACGGTCGGAAATGGCAATTCCTGTATTTCGGAGACTGATGATCGTGTTTAAATAGACTTCGTAAATGGGTCTTAAATCGACTGTTTTACACAAATTCTGAAGTTCTTTTATTTCGTGGGAAAGAATTTCGGGAGTTTCTGTTTCGGTATTATTTTCCAATTTTCTCCCGGCTAAAAGCACCTGATGAAGAAGGTCGGGATGTACATAATCTACATTAATTCTGATGAGAAAACGGTCGAACAGGGCATTCAATGCTTCGTCTTCAGGAAGAACGTTACTCGCTCCCACGAACATGAGCGCAGGAAGGTGTTTGGTTTCTTTTCCTCTTTTAAAAATCTTTTCATTTAAAGCCATCAAAAGGGAATTCAGAATGGCTGAATTGGCATTGAAAATCTCATCCAGAAAAACCATGGATGCTTCGGGCATCATTCCTTCAGTGTTGGTTAATAATTCTCCTTCTTTTAATTTTCTGATATCAAAAGGACCGAAAATTTCGTTCGGTTCTGTGAAACGGGTTAATAAATATTCGAAGTTTTTTCCGTCTTTCACGGTTTTTGCCAACGTTCTTACAATGGCAGATTTTGCGGTTCCGGGAGGTCCGTACAAAAAGGCGTTTTCTCTTGCCAGAAGACAGATTCCCAATAAATCGACGACATCATTTTTCCCGACAAAGGTTTCTTTTACGTGGTTAAGAACGGTGTTTAATTTTTCTATATTCTGAGTCATTTGTTTGTATGTTATAATTTTTGACTTCTTTTTTTAATCGCAATTGTTTTTTAACGCAAAGTCCACAAAGTTTTTTTGACTACTAACTGTTTTTAAGTTCGCAAAGGTACTTCGACAAGCTCAGCATAAACTATTCATTTAACAAAGCAAGCAAAGGTCTAAATTTATTGTTATTTTTCTTTTTTGACGAAAATTATTGTTTTTTTGAACTGCTTTTTAACACAAAGTCCACAAAGTTTTTATTTACTTTCTATATATTTTAACCATTAAGATTGATTAAGGGTTTAAGATTAGTTAAGAGAAATAAATTTCTTAAGCTTGTCTTTAATTTGCTTGCAAATTCTTAATTCGTCTTAACTTCTTACCTATTCTTAATGGTTTAATTTTTTGCGGTGATTTTTGGTTTTGAACGCAAAGACCGCAAAGTTTATTTAACTACTCACTGTTTTTAAGTTCGCAAAGGTAGTTTGACAAGCTCAGTATAAACTATTCACTTAACGAAGGAAACAAAGTTTTTATTTACTTTCTATATATTTTAACCGTTAAGATTTATTAAGGGTTTAAGATTAGTTAAGAGAAATAAATTTCTTAAGCTTGCCTATAAACTATCCACTTAACAAAGCGAGCAAAGGTCTAAATTTATTGTTATTTTTCTTCAAATTAAAAGTTTTAGTTTTATTTAATAAAAAATCTTAACAGGAAAAAGTAGATAAACTGGCTTATGGTCATTGCAAGTAAAATATCAATATAAAATGATAGCGGAAACATAAAAAAAGTCAAATCATATACAAAATAAAGCACAATCAGAATACCCAGACTTATAAATCCCAAATATTTCCAAAGTGATGATATTGAATTTGACAGCAAAGAAATAATCATCAGCAATAAAACGACAAAGCACAGAAAGAATACTCTTCCATACATCTGATAATTTTTTGCAACAACAGGAATCAGTTGATTATAATCTATCTTTTTCGTAATCAGTTCATAAGCAATTACTAAAATCTCTCTGCAAATTTTAACAGGATTATATCCCAAAATTAAAGCTACCGAAAAAAGTACAAAAACAAGTAAAGCATGATAGATATAATTAATTTTACTTGATCTTTTCCGGGCATTTTTTAAGATCTCTTCATCATCCAGATTCTCTTCATCTTTAAATTCTATCGAACTTCCGGGAATATATCCGAAATTGATTTTAATGCCATTCTTTAAGGTGTAACTGTATAAAGGTTTACCAAAATGCATCAGCATAGAGATGCCTTTTATGTCTTCCTTCAATAAAAATTTATTGATATAGTACGGAATAACACAGAATAAAAACATATAGGAAGCAATAAGAATTCCTGTTATAAGTGCCGAGTTTATTTCCATATTCAGTTTTTATTAAAAAAATTCCACCAGCTTTTCTTTTTTGGCTTTTCTGTTTTTTCTGCCTTTGCATTTCTTTTGTTGAATGAGAAAGCAATTCTGTGGTAAGGAACAGAAATATCGAAGTAAACTTTGGAACCGTCGTTCAGCGTGAGAACATCCATTATTTTATCTTCTCCTTTAACGAGCCTCTGCATCGTATCTTCTTTATTGAAGTGATACCTTATGAGATCTCTTTCATCAGAAATTCTCGTAACAATGTAAGGTGAATCTTCTGTACCGTCACCGGTTTTTTCGATACATTCAAAAATGATCTTTGCAATGGTCATTTCAATATTCATTGCTTTTTCGTCGCCCAATTCTTTATAGGCAAAATATTTAAAGATATGAACACTCGGACTGAGCAAAATATTCACGTTTACATATTTTACGACTTCCTGAAATTTTCCTTCATTTAATAATTTCTGAACATTTCCTGTATCTTCAGAATAAGGATCATATTCCGGATCGTTGATTACGAGTTCTCTACACTTCAGAAAAGTTTCTCTGGTAGGATCGCTTAAAAATTCAAATACTTTTTCGTAGGTTTCCATTTATTGGTTATTGTTTTTTTGTCTTTTTGAAAAAACATTGTTTTTAACACAAAGTCCACAAAGTTTTTTTATCAACTAACTGTTTTTAAGTTCACAAAGGTACTTCGACAAGCTCAGTATAAACTATTCACTTAGCAAAGGAAACAAAGTTTTTATTTACTTTCTATATATTTTAACCATTAAGATTGATTAAGGGTTTAAGATTAGTTAAGAGAAATAAATTTCTTAAGCTTGCCTTTAATTTGCTTACCTATTCTTAATTGTTTAATTTTTTGCGTGATTTTAGGTTTTTAACGCAAAGTCTGCAAAGTTTTTTTTAATTATTTACTGTTTTTAAGTTCGCAAAGGCATTTCACTTAACAAAGTAAATAAAGATTTATAATTAATTTATTTAATGAAAAATCTTAATGATAAAAAATATAAAAACCCGCTTACGGTAATTGATATCAGCAGATCTATATAAAAGCTAATCGGCAGTTCAAAATATTTGAGCCCCATTACAACATAAGATCCTAAAATCAAAAACATCACAAGTATATTGGTAAAAACCGAAAATGGTGCTAATGCCAAAAGAAATGATACAAAAACAAAATACGTCATTGCCGCAAAAAACAGATAAAAATACTTCCCATACGTTATATATTGGCTGTTTACCATAGCTTTAAATTCTGAGAAACTCTGCTTTCCCGCTATAAGATCATAAAAATTTTCTATCAAATCTGTGAAAATAGTTATCGGGTTATATCCATACATGAGGCTTACAAAGCTTCCGACTACAATAATTAAAACCATTGTGACCACCTGCAACAAAGATATATTTTTAGCAAAATTTCTGAAATATCTTTTTCCTTCAGGAGAATCTAATGAAAAATCTTCAAGATGGAATTTAAGACCATAATTAAAAGGAATATAACCAAAGTTTATTTTTACTCCGTTTTTTAGGCTGTAGGAATAAAGAGGTTTACCGAATGTTGAAAATACGTGCACTTCATCTACTTTCAGCTTTAAAAATCTGCTGCTCAAATAATAAGCAAAAATGCAGAACAGAAAACCGTAAGTCGAAAAAATGATGCCAAGAGCGAAAGCTGTATTTATTTCCATATTTAGTTTTTACTTAAAAAATTCCACCAGCTTTTCTTTTTCGGCTTTTCTGCCCTTTTTCCTTCCGATTTTTCTTTATCCAAGAGAAATTTAGACCTCTTATAAGCATCAGTAACATCAAAATACAATTCAGAACCGTCTTCAAGAGTTAATACATCTAAATATTTATCTTCATGCTGAATTAATCTTTTCTGAAGATATTTTTTGCTTAAACGAAGCTCCAGAAGGTCATCTTCATCAGAAGCCCTGATAACAATATAAGGATTTTCTATGGTTCCGTCTCCTGTTTTTTCTATACAATTTAGAATATTATGACAGATAAATACTATACTTTCTGCGGCTTTTGTATTTCCTATCTCATTTAAAGAAATAAATTTTAAAAAATGTGCTCTTGGACTTAATAAAACATTAATGGTAACGTAATAATTCAATTTATCATATTCCTTATTTTCATATAGTTTTTTCATGATTTCCAAATCATCAGAATCAGGATCGTAATCTGGATTAGTGATAATCAATTCTCTGTGTTTTAAAAAATTTTCTTTTGTAGGATCTGCCACAAAATCAAATACAGTCTTTTCTCTCATTCTCTTAGGTTATTGTTTTTTAGTTTTCTAAAGAACTTCTGGTTTATCGTTTATTTTTAAACGCAGAATCCGTAAAATTTTAATGATCTGTTGTTTTTAGTTCTTTCCAAAATACATCTTTATGCAGTCCAAATTCAGCAATTAACAACTGATTGAGGTAAGGAATTTCTGCAAGCCGATAGGATTTCTTTTCTACAATTCTTTCCAGATAGAGCTTTCGGTAGGTTTTGTCCTTTAATTCTTCTTCCCAGTTGATGTCTTCGAGATCGAGATCAAATCCTACTGCTGAATAGTGAAATTGTTTCAGAATATTTTCCAGCATTTTCACCAAAGGATCTTCCGGATCTGAAACCTGTAAAGCAGAAACAATCTGTGGTAAAAACCGGAGTGATAAATCTGCGGACAGGATGCCTGAAACATCTCTTTTCCCTTTGAAAGACGGAATTAATTTGTTTAAATCTTTAGCCGTATTTTCTCTTATTAAATGAAGCTGCGCGCTGTGATAGACAACTTTTGCAGCCCAGACTGCTGTTTCTGTATCGCAGACAAGTGTATCGGATAAAAATTCAAGTCTTTCTTTCTCAAACTCAGCCTGAAAATAATCTGCGGCATCCTGCTCTTCCTTTTTGGAAATTTCATGAATATCTGAGAAAATGGTGATGCATTCTTCTTTTCGAAGCAGAAATAAAGTGTCTAAAAAAGCTGATTTTTTTTCCATCATTTAACAAAAATAAAAAATATTCTTTTCGAATTGAAAATTTTGAAGGTAAGTTGATTATAAATCTTTAATTAAAAACCATTGTTCAAGGATTAAGAAATCACAATTTTATATCTTTGCCCTTTCAAATAAAAAATTATGAGTATCCACATCAGTGCAAAAAAAGGAGAAATTGCTAAAGTTGTTTTACAACCCGGAGATCCGCTGCGTGCAAAATACATTGCGGAAAACTTTTTGGAAGATGCTAAACTGGTAAGCCAGACCAGAGGAATTTTATATTACACAGGGTTATACAAAGGGAAAGAAATCTCTGTGGGAGCAAGCGGAATGGGCTTTCCAAGCATCGGAATTTACTCTTTTGAACTTTTTACAGAGTATGATGTAGATACGATCATCAGAATCGGAACCTGCGGTGCGTATACCACAGACCTGAAAGTGTATGATCTTCTGAATGTGGAAAATGCAGCGAGTGAAAGCACCTACGCAAAATTCGCTTGGGGAATTGAAGAGGAAAGCATTTCTCATCAGGGAAATATCTTCAATATCATCAACGAAACGGCAAAAGAAATGTCTTTAACGGCAAAAGCGACGAACATCCACAGTAGTGATATTTTTTACAGAAAAGATCCTGCAATTCCAGCAATTGCCACAAAATATAACTGTCCGGCAGTAGAAATGGAAGCTTTCGGACTGTTTGCCAATGCTAAGCATTTAGGAAAAAATGCGGCAACGATTCTTACGGTTTCGGATATTATTCCTACGCACGAAAATATTTCAGCAGACCAGAGAGAAAAGGCTTTGAAACCAATGATTGAGCTTGCTTTGGAAGCAGGGATTAAGAGTTTGTAATCATTATCGATCATCCAAAATAAAAAGAGTTTTACATCATCTGTAGAACTCTTTTTTTATATCCTGAAAAAATTACGGGCAACTTCCGTGGTTTCATCTGCAACTTCTGCTATGCTGATTTTCTTCAGATGGGCAATCGTCTGTGCTACATACGGTAAAAAGGAAGGTTCATTTCTGCGGTTCTGCATTCTCGGCATATTTTTCGGCAGCATAAAAGGCGCATCGGTTTCAATCATCATTCGGTCGAGCGGGACATATTTTATCACTTCTTCCAAATGTTTAAACCTGTTCTGATCGCTGATGGCTCCCGTAAATCCTAAGTAAAAGCCTTTATCCAGATACATTTTGGCTTCCTGTAAAGTTCCTGTGAAACAATGTACCACAGCTTTTGGAAGTTGAGACAAATATTCATCCGTTATTTCATTAAATCTTCTGAAGGCAGATCTTTCATGAAGAAAAAGTGGTTTCCTGACTTCTATGGATAATTCAAGCTGCGCGCGGTAACATTTTTCCTGAACAGGTCTTGGCGAAAAATCCCTGTCGAAATCCAGTCCGCATTCTCCTACGGAAACAACGTGGTCTTGTTTTAATAATGTTTTTAATGCTGGAATACTTTCGTTGTTGAAAGATTTTGCATCGTGAGGATGAATTCCCGCCGTCGAAAACAGAATTTCGGGATAATCTTCTGCAATTTCCGCAGACTCCTGGCTTCCGCGAACGCTCGTTCCCGTGAGAATCATCTGCTCTACTCCATTTTCGAGTGCGCGGTTGATTATTTCTTCTTGTTCGTCATAAAATTGTTTATTGGTTAAGTTTATACCAATGTCGATTAATGTGTTCATTTCTTTTTTGTTTTATTATTTATTAAAATGTATCTTGTTATATGTGCTCTGCTTATCGAGCTTTTAAATGATTTTTCCGTGTAAAAACTTCTGTAATCAGAATCTGTTCTTCCGTTAATTTCTCTTGTGATTTTAACCCAGATTAATTTTCGCCTTTTCTTTCTTTGCTTAAAAAATTTAACGGTCTCACTAAGTTGATCTTCTATCTCCGATTTTTCAGTTCGTCTCCATTTCTTGTTTCCGTATTTTTGTAAATACTGAGGAATTTTACCATATTCTCCTGCTCTGTAAGAACTTTTATTATAAATGTTTCTCATAATATATAGGAATAATTTTCAGTAAACGTTTTATTTAACAATAGAAGTTACTCTAAACTTTTATTTAACATGAAACTTGTTTAAACTTTTTTACCACAAAAAATGCAAAAAGATGTAAACACTTTAGTTTTTAAGTTTAATACTTAACTGGAAAAAAAGGGCACATAAGTTAAAAAATCAAAGATTTTTTCTCTTTGCAGACTTTTGAAATACTTTAAATATACTACCATTTCGCTATACATTCTTTTGCGACTTTTGTGGTTAATTCTGAAGTATAAATCTTTTATTTTAAATCTAAATCTGTTAAAAAAACAGCAAGACAAAAAATGAATCAAAAAAAAGGAAACAGGCAGAAATTGAACCTGCAACTCATCTTAGAATGATGCGCTTTTCAGTTAAACTACTGCTTCCGTATGAAAATTTAAGCGTTTATAATTTCTTCAATCATCATTTTTAATTCAGGAAGTGCTTTTGAACTGCTTTCCTGTACCGAAAATAATGTTTTGCTTCCTTTTAAAATATAATCAAAATACGTATCGCTTTCAGGATTGATCAGGACGATCCATTTTGCACGGATTTTTACCGTTTCCACAATATTTACAGGCAAAGCCGTTGATCCCGAAGTTCCGACTACAAATAAAATATCTGTATGGTCTGCAATGTTGTACGCTGTATCGAAATGATAGTATTTTTCATTATAACTTTCATCGAACCACAAAGTATGAGGACGAAGCCAGTTTCCGCACTTTTTACATTTCAGATCGTCGATTTCATCTGCCGTTAAATCTTCGGTATACTCTTTAAACTTAATATTTTCAGGGAAATCGAAAGGTTCGCTGCATTCTTTTGAGCAACGGACTTTCTGTTTGCTTCCATGAATTTCATAGACATTCTGCGTTCCCGATCTTTGGTGAAGCCCGTCAACATTTTGAGTAATCAATCTGAATCTTTCACCTAAAAGTTTTTCAATTTCCGTAATCGCCAAATGTCCCGGATTAGGTTTTGCTTCAGCAATCATTTTCTTCCAGAACAGATTATACTGCCATACTTCTTCCTGATTCCGGCTGAAATATTTATACGTCCCGAATTCTTCAGGACGATGATATTTTGTTCCTTTAATCCAGATTCCGTCGATCGAGCGTTAAGTCGGAAGTCCGCTTTCCGCAGAAATTCCGGCTCCGGTAAGGAAAGTAATGTATCCTTGTTTTTCTTTAAGAATGATATTTAATGTTTCTTTTAATTCTTTCATGGTTTTTAATTTTGAAGGGAAACAGGCAAGATTTGAACTCGCATTTTCTCTGGGTTTGAGATATTTTTCCATTTAAATTACTGCTTCCATTTTGGGAGTACTGTAGGATTGAACCTGCCACCTTTGATTAGTGAAGTCAATGTTCTTACCAATCAGAACGATGTACTCCTTGTGAAATGGGCAGGATTCGAACCTGCAGCCTCTGACTTGGAAGGTCAGCGCTCTTCCCTTGAGCTACCATTTCCTTTTTTGGGAGACAAGCAGGACTCGAACCCGCAACTCATTTTAGAAGAATGTATTTTTCCATTTTTATTACTATTGTCTCCATTTTGGGAGCGCAGCAGGACTTGAACCTGAATTTCCGGCACGATAAGCCGGTGTCCTTCCATTTAGACGATGCGCTCTTAGAAACATGCGGGACTCGAACCCGCAACCCTTAGTGAGGAAGACTAATGCTCTTCCATTGAGCTACCGTTTCTGTTTGGGGAGATAAGCAGGATTTGAACCTGCATCTATTCCGTGCAGGGAATACATTTTTCCAATTAAACTATTATCTCCGTTTTGGAAAGCGTGTGGGACTCGAACCCACGACCTCCGCTGCGACATGGTGGTATTCTTCCTGCTGAACTCACGCTTTCAATTTGGAAACTCAACAGGACTCGAACCTGTAATTTTGCATAGAAAGTGCAATGTTTTTCCAGTTATAACTATGAGTTTCTTTCTAAAAAGTACAGGATTCGAACCCGTGACCTTCTGGGCGTCACCAGATGCTCTTCCTCTGAGCTAACTTCTTATATTTTACCAGTCATTAATTTTATAATTTTTCAATAAAACTCCGCTGAAATAATTTCCGTTGATTCCTTCCACAATCGGATGGAGAATTCTCGCAGCTCCGTCTACAGAATCCAATGGCGGAATGTATCCCTGCTCAAACTGTTTCTTTCTTAAACTTTCCTTCGCACCTGTAGAAATCCATCCTACATCTACTGCCGTCATATAAATCTGATCTTTTTCAAATTCTTTAGCAGAAGTAAGCGTCATCATATTCAAAGCTGCTTTCGTCATATTGGTATGCGGATGAAACATCGTTTTGTTGTTGTAGCTGAAAATACCTTCTGAAGATGTTACATTAACGATGAATCTTTCTTTGAAAGAAGAAGCCTTCATTAAAGGTTTTAATTCTTTGATCAGAAAATACGGCGCAATGTGATTGATTAAATTCACCTCAACCAATTCGTACATCGAAATCTCTTCCAGTGTGGAATTCCAGCTTGTTTTATCCCGATTATCCACCGGTTGTCCGAAACGCGTTAAAGCGACATTTGTTTCTTCATTTTCCGCATATTCCAGTTTACCGACCTCTGCGGAAATGGGGGTTGCGTTCGGAATCAATTTATGATTGTTTTTAAACTCAACGAGCATTTCGTTTTCACGTCTGATGATCGGAAGGTAATACTGATCGGGATATTTAATCGTCTGTGCCGCATTATTGATGAGAATATCAAGCGTTTCAAATTTCGACTGATAAAAGTCTATAAATTCCTGAATTGCCTTCAAATTTCTCAGATCGAGACCATACACCCAAAGTCTGTCTTTCCATTCTTCATAATCTGCTTCCTGCTGCAAAGTTTCCAGTGCCAAAGCCGGAAAACGGGTCGTCAAAACCAAATTGGCACCATTTCTCAGGAGCTTTAAAGCGGTTGCGAAACCTACCTTTACACGTCCTCCGGTTAAGATGACATTCCGTCCCGTTAAGTCTGCCGAAAGAAAACGTTTTTCATAATTTTCATCCGCACATTTCGGGCATAATCTGGTGTAAAAGGAATGGGCGTACTGATAACTCTGGTTACAGCAGTAGCAGTTTTTGGGAATCTGTAATCTGGTGAGTTGGGTATCATTTTTTTCATCATCATAAAAAGCAGAAACTCCCGCCAAAGCTTTTTTCATCAGTACCGATTCTGAATTAATTTCAAGATCGTGCGTTTTCATCTGAGAATAACTTTCCAGACGGTTTTGTTTTTTGGCGTTCTTATGAATTTTTGTGATCAACCCAGAAAAAGTTTGATTGTCCGGATTTAGAAATGGCTCATCTTTCAGGGCTTTTAATACCTTGAGACATGATTCCCATTCGTTTTGCGTAAAGTTTTGGTTAGAAAAATCCATTGCTTTTTATTTTACGCTTACAAAATTATCTGCGTAATGCGCAATGTTTTTACGTAGAGATAAAAATTTTTAAAACATTAAGTTTTTTTAAATTCTGATTATCCGCAATATGCTGTAACTAAATGCTGTTTGCTGTAATCATTATTTTTTTACCACAACGTACACTAAGGTTATCCACAAAGCTCACAACTATTGTGTTCCTTGTGGAAACCTTTGGTGTTCTTCGTGGTTAAAATTCAAGTATGCTAAATAACGGATATTCAATTCTAAATAGATATGTTCAGTTAAGATTAAATCATTTTGATTTTAAGGTTTATAGTAAGAGACTTAATGACATATTAAATGATTCAAAAACTTATTGTAAAGAATTTTCGTCATTAATAAAAAACTCCAGAAAGCCAATCAAATGTTTTCCACCATGGCTCCATCGGATTCCGTGACCTTCTTTTTCCCTGACTTCAAAAACAAGTTCATGTTTGTAATGAAAGAAAATATTCCACCATGTGGTGTGGTCGAGAATGTAATGTATTTTCTCCATCACTTTTTGCTGTTTCTGCTGATTATTTCCTTTTACTTCGCCCCAGAAATCGTCATTCAGCCGACCGACGTGTTTTTCCCACGCTCTCTGCGCAATGGTAATTTCGCTGTTGAAAGGCTTTTCGCAGGCTTCGATCAGTAAACTTCTTAAAGGCGGAACGGCGTTTTCATCACGAAGGCTTGCCGAAGTGAGGCGTTGTCCTAAAATATTCAACCAATGTTCGAAAGGAATTTCTTCCAATTGTTTCGCTTTGTTTTGATCTGAATTTTCAGATTCTAAAACAGAGATGAATAATTTAAAACTTTCATCACGGTCGATTTTAATTTCTTCATTAAAATAGGGCAGATTCCAATCTAAATTCTGATTTTTAAATTTCTTAATGTTTTTCTGTAAATTTTCAAGATGTTCTTCGGCTAAAATGGCTTGATATTTTTCTTTCCATTCCGCAGAAAATAATGATGTATATTTTTGAAATGATTGCATGGTTTCTAATTTTAAACACTAATAACACGAATGTTTCTCACAAATATCACAAATAATTTATTTATGCAATTTATGTTTACCCTAACACGAATAACACTAATGTTTTTCACAAATATCACAATAAATTATTCGTGCTTTTTAGTGTTAATATTTGTGCAATTTGTGTTTACTTAAACACTAATCTTTTCGCAAATATCACAATAAATTATTTGTGATTTTTAGTGTTTTTATTTGTGCCATTTGTGTTTACTCAAACACGAATAATGCCAATGTTTCCGCAAATAGCACAATAAATTATTTGTGCTTTGTAGTGTTGATATTTGTGCAATTTGTGTTTGCTTAAACACGAATAACGCCAATTTTTCCGCAAATATCACCATAAATTATTTGTGTTTTTAGTGTTGCCATTTATGCTATTTATGTTTTATATATAGCATTTGTGTTTAAATCAACACATTTTAATAACATTAGCCAAAAGGTTTTCTTCCTGAATTAAATATCCGATGAGATTGAACCAGCTTTTGCAGTGATCCAGAATCCATGCATCGGAAGATATTACAATTTCAGAGTTTTCTGCTAAAAATTTATCGGGATTAAATTCCAGTTCAACGTTCCAGTTGAGGTTATTTTCAATGGCAAAATCCATAACGATCTGCTTGATTCTTCCGCTGTTTGACACTGGTTTGTCGAAAATCCAGATCAGCTTTTCCGCGTGAGATTTATGAAAAAATGAAGCAACGAGTTCAATGGCTTCCTGCGTCTGATTTACTCTTTTGTATGTTCCGAAAACACCGGAAAGATCACGGAAACAGCCATCTGTTCCTTCAAAAATATAAGCTTCGGAAAGAAGACTTTCGAGTAAAATCAGGACATTGAAGCCATCCAAATATAATGTTTTGGCTTTTAATTCAGAAATTTCGAGCTGTTTAGATTTTCTGTTCTGAAGCTGAGTTTCTGATGCGGAAGCTCCTCGAACCGCCTGAATCTGTCTTGTTTTGAGGCGGTAATGATTTCCGACAAGTTCCGACGAAGCTTTTTCAGCATAATTCCGGCTTAATAAATACTGCATATCCTGCACTGCCGATTTCATTTTCTCAAGCTGTTTTTCTGATCCGAATAAAGTATCATCGCCTGTATTTTTTCCGCGGTTTCTGTTGCTCATATTTAAATTTAAAAGTTATTTTTCAGCGTAATTATAATAATTTGCTTCAGAATCGAAGATAACAAGAACATTTTCTTTTACTCCGTAAGTTGCCGTGTCGCTTATATAATCAAAACTTTCCGGTAAAGTTTCACCATTGGTTTTTAACAGATTGTATTTGTTGTCTTTTTTAAATACTCCAATAATTTTAGCCTGATAAGCAGGAGTAATACATTCGAGTGGTGTTGAAAGAATTAAGTTGAGTTTATTATTTTCATAGGTATAATAATTCCACTTACTGTTTTCGTATAACATGACATAATTTCCTATAAATTTTGCGTGTTGAAATTTTATTTTAAGAATCTCAGTCCCATCAGGCAGATAAAGACCATATTTATTTTTCTTTTTTAAGATCAGTAAGTCCTGATTTGTACTTTTATATATCAAATCCTTTTTAGAAATAATAGAATCTACATCTGTTTTAAAAACCGGTCCTTTATTTACCTCAATCAAGTTATATTTCCCGTTTGGGCTTTTTGATATAAAATAATCGGGCGTTGCGGGCTCTCCGCAGTAAATAGAAGATTCCCGGAAAATTCCGTTTCTTACATCATATCTGGTGACCTCATCAAATACTGCATATTTTTCATAAGAAGTCAATTTAACCGGATAGGAAGATAAAGAGTAAAAAATAAATCTTCCGCTCCGATCAATCAATCCCCATCGGTTTTTATACTTTACAACGGCTGTTTTTCCGACAAAAGGATAAGCCATTTCAAATCCGTAGGGAAATATTTTTTGCCTGGTTTTACTATTATAAAAATAAAATTCACGGGAACTGTCACCAGAATAATCATATAAATTACTGACAAAAACCGTATCATTATCAGTCATCCTAACGAAATTATCCAGCAAGTAAAAATCTATTTTATCTTTAAATTCAGAAATTGAATTCTGCGAGAAAAGGCTTCCCGAAAAGAATAATAAAATGAGAACAGTATATGATATTTTCCTTTGCAAATTCATGGTTATAAGAATATTTTTTACAAATTACAAAACTATCTCAATTAACAATACAAAGCTGAAATTATTTATACTTATTGTTGTTACAAAAAAATCTTAAGAAAACTAAACCAAACAATAGCGGAAATACGTTTTATTTTATGCAAATCTACTCTTTTCAACTTAAGCATACTGCTTTTAATACAAATAAAATCAGCCATTTAAGCAGACCTCTTTTTTAAAATGACAGTTATTCGTTATAATATCATTACAATTGCTTTCTAATCTGCATAATTTGATTAAATTTACCTCAATAAGGTATTTCGTTTTGAAATACACGATTATCCTGAAAAAAGTTTTTATGAATAAAAAAAATGCCACGATATACGATATTTCGAAGAAGCTAAATGTAAGTGTGGCAACGGTTTCCAGAGCATTGAACGATCATCCGAGAATAAGTGAGGCAACGAAGGAACTGGTAAGAAAAACTGCCAAAGAAATGAACTATAAGCAGAACAATCTTGCCAAAGCCTTAAAAAGTGGTGAAACGAAGAATGTAGGAATCATCGTACCTTTCGTAAATACCAATTTTTTCTCTTCCGTGATCCGCGGAATTGAGGAAGAGCTTTCCCCTTTTGGATATCATGTCATCATCTGCCAAAGTCATGAGGATGTTAACATCGAGAAAAGACAGCTTAATACGCTGCTGAATGCACAGGTGGACGGAATTTTCATCTCGGTTTCCAAAACCACGGTAAATACAGAACATATCCAAAGTATTCTGGATACTTCCAATACACCGATTATCTTTTTCGACCGTAAAAAAGACATTTCAGGAATCAGCACCGTAACAATTGACGATTATCGCGGCGGGTATCTTGCGACAGAACATCTTATAAAAGAGGGCTATAAAAATATCTGCCATTTCGCCGGCGACCTGAATCTTGAAATTTATCAGAATCGTCTGAACGGCTACAAGCAGGCTCTTACGGATCATGATTTTAAGGTGAAGGAAGAAAATATCGTGATTACGGAAAGTTCTGTGGATGCAGGAATTGATGCTATAAAAAAACTATGGGACAGAAAATCTGTTCCCGACGCCATTTTTTCGTCCAGTGATTTTGCTGCGTTGGGTGCCTGTCAGGAACTTAAAAAACGAAACATCAAAATTCCTCAGGAAGTTGCCGTTATTGGTTTTTCCAATGAGCCTTTCACCCAGTTTATGGAGCTTCCGATCAGTTCTGTAGACCAGACTCCGGTCATGATGGGGAAAATGGCAGGACAGGTTTTTATCGAAAGTGTAAAGGAAAACAGCTTTGGTGTTTCCATCGAGAAAAAAGTAGTACTGGCTCCTCAGCTTCATATCAGGAAATCTTCCAAGAGGAAGTAAATTTAAGTCATTGAAATAATCCGACCTCAATTTCAGATATGCGTTTTTTATTATTTATTTCAGAAATTCATACGATCTGTAACACTTAGCAGGGAATTGTTTTGGTCTTAACTTGAATGAAAGCCTTGTCGTTTCTGTTTATTTGATTTATTTTTAACGAAAATTTAGATTAAATTGATGCAGGAGTAGCATCAAGTATAAGCATTAAATAAATAACTATGAAAAAAAACTTAAAGCTGGCAGTTGTATTAATCATTACACTTGCAAGTATGAATGTAAATGCTCAAAAAAAGGCAGCGGTAAAAACCTCAAAACCAACAACCGAAAATAAAACCGCCAAGCCAACAAAGCAGGAAACAATGGATTGGATTGCCGGGAAAATGAAAGAAAATTTATTGGAGCGTTATAAATTTAGTTCTTATAATAATGGTGTTTTTACTTTTACAACGGCACTTAATGGAAATTCTACGTGTACTTCTTCAATTGACTTAAATAAAGTTACTGGAATAAGTAATGAGTATTCTAACGATTTTTATGTTGCCGGAAAAGCTTTACAAAGCACTTCGTGTCCTGATAGAAGAGATTGGAGTGGTGTATACGAGAATATATCTATTAGTGGTCCTAATTATAATGAATATCATATATTTTTCAATTTTACTCCGGACCAAGCTTTGGTAGAAAGGTTGAAAAAAGCATTTACCACTTTAGTTGAATATAATTCAACACGAAAAGGGGCTGATGAGAAGTTTTAATAAAAAAACAGGACTTATAGAAAAACAAAAAATTTAGATAATTATGCCAGTGCAAAAGCATTGGCTTTTTTATAGATATTATAGATTTATAATAAATGACTTTACATCACCGTATGTGCTATCGATATGAAAATCTGCAATAAAAGGGCTACGAATTTCAAATCTGTACTATTGAGATACAGCGCTATGTTTATTCTTATCCTGATTACCCGTTCTTTCGTAAAAAATAAAGGGACTATTCATCAATCAGTAATTCCGTCTTTTTTATAACGTTTCGCAGGTGTTCTTCATGTGTATCTGCCCAATTGCCCAAAGCTGCAATTACAGGAATTAAAGTCTTCCCGAACTCTGTAAGTGAATATTCAACCTTCGGGGGAACAACCGGATAGATCATTTTGGAAACCAACTCGTGATCTTCCAGCTCTTTCAGCTGAATATTCAGAACTCTTCTGGAAGCATCGGGAATTTTACGCTGCAGTTCGCTTGGGCGCTTATAACCTTCGTTAATGAACCACAGCAAACGGATTTTCCATTTCCCGTAAAGCACTTCGCCGATCAGATCCAGACCGCAATTAAGATTCAGTGGGATTTTTCTTTCTCTCATATAACAAATTTAGATGAATGTACCAAAACATACAATAGGGGAAAAATTTATCCCTATATGAATCGGTTTTCCGTACTTGTACAAACTGTTTTTATCCCTCAATTTTGTCCTATAAATCATTCTTAAAAATGGAACAATTTAATTTCAACAACGAGTTATCCGGCAGGACTGCATTGGTAACAGGAGGCACAAAAGGAGCCGGAAAAGCTATTGCCGAAAGACTTTTACAGGCAGGTGCAACGGTTATCATCACCGCAAGAAACGCACCGGAGGAAGAAAACAGCCATCTGCATTTCATTCCTTCAGATTTAAGCAAACCGGAAGGGATACAGAAAGTAATCACGGAAGTGCTTTCAGCTTACGGAAAGCTGGATATTCTTATTAACAACCTTGGCGGTTCATCTACACCGGCAGGCGGTTTTGCCGCATTATCGGACGAAGACTGGGAGTCTACTTTTCAGGCAAATCTCTTTGCTCCTGTACGTCTGGACAGAGGATTTTTACCGCAGATGATCGAGAGAAAAAGCGGTGTTATTATCCACATCGCATCCATTCAGGGTAAACTGCCGCTTTATGATTCCACTCTGCCTTACGCTGCTGCAAAAGCAGGATTGAGAAACTACAGTAAAAGTTTATCAAACGAAGTGACTCCTAAAGGTGTTCGTGTACTGACGGTTTCTCCGGGCTGGATCAATACGTCAGCATCGGAAGCATGGCTGGGTGAAATTGCAAGAAACTCAAACAGTACCGTAGAGGAAGCACAGCAAAGTGTGATGGATGCGTTAGGCGGAATTCCTTTCGGAAGACCTGCCGAGCCGAAAGAAGTGGCAGAACTGGTGGGGTTTCTGGTATCACCAAGAGCCCGTTATTTAACAGGAACCGAATTTGTAATCGATGGCGGTACGATACCTACAGTTTAATCATCTAAAAAAATAATACAATGAATTTACCAAAAGTAATAACAGATCTTGTAGAGGCACAGAATAATTTCGACAGCCTTGCTTATGCCGAGTGTTTCTCTGAAACTGCAGTAGTTTTTGACGAAGGAAAAACACATACTGGGAAAAAAGAAATTCAGGAATGGATAAAAGAAGCCAATGAAAAATACCAGTCTGTAATGGCTCCTGTAGCCTATTCTGAGACCGAAGAAATCCTGAAAGCTGAGGTGTCGGGTAATTTTCCGGGTAGCCCGATTGTTTTATCCTATCATTTGAAATTGGAGGACGGACTTATTCAGTCTCTAAACATCACCGGTTGATTATTGGCAGCTGAAAAAATTTCAAATAGTCCAGGCTGAAGTGTATGCTTCAGCTTTTTCGGTCTGAAAGATTTTCTAATTAAGTTTGCTTAAACTCATTTTAGATGTAACCGCGAAAAAGACAAAAGACTTTATTGGATTTATTTAAAGTATTTCAAACGTCTTCAAAGATTTTTTCTCTTTGAAGACGTTTGAATTTATATGCTCTTTTTTTCCATTTAAGCAGTAAACTTAAACCCCTAAAGTGTTACAATTTTTAGCCTCTTTTTCGGTGAAAAAGTTTAGACAAGTTTACTATTAAAATCAACTGCAGTACACTGAAAATATGTGGTGCATGAATAAAAATATAGTGCGCAACAACAAAAATGTAGTGAGCAATGATAAAAATACACTGCGCTGAACTAAAAATATACTGCGCTAAAGTAAAAATGCCGAGAATCAGAATAAAAATACAGGGAGCAATAACAAAAATGTAGAGAGCAATGATAAAAATGTACTGCGCTGTACTAAAAATATGCTGTGCTAAAATAAAAATGCCGAGAACTTGAATAAAAATATAGCGGACTAGAATAAAAATTGAAAGAAGTATCATAAAACGGCATAGAGCTTTCTAAAAAAACTTCTGTTGTAAGAAAAAAATAAAGAGCAGTAAATCAATTATGCAATGTATTTTAATGAATAGGATGTTTAAAGTAAAAAGAGTTTGCTCCTTTAGGAGCAGAATCTGTGTAGAAATAAGAATAAATCCGTCAATCAATCCATAGGATTAATATCTTAAATACGATAAATTTTCTAAAGATAGTGTTCCTACGGAACGCAGAATGCCTTGCGAATATGTTTTCTACACAGATAAAACTCTATAGAGTTTTCTACCATTTTACTTTAAACAACTTTGAAAATAAAAAGATATGTGAAAAAAAGTTTTTATGGCAAAAATTGCCTGGAAAAATTATTACAAAATAATATATTTATCGCCTCAATGTTACTGTATATTTGGTTATTTTTAACGAAATTATTTTTCGGTTTATACATTATATAATACCAGAAATCAGCCTTTAATTAAAACCATGAACGACCTCGAAACTATTATAAGCAAATTAGAGAATGCTCTCCATATCAAATTGGCGAAAGAAGATAAAGACAGTGAAAATTTCTGCTATATTTCCGGCAGATTGACTTATTTATCTCTTTCGAACCTGCACTTTGAAGATTTCTCCGCACTCGAACCTGTTTTTGAAACACTTTATACACTGATATTAACAGAGTGTTCTATTGCCAATGCCAACGATATGCATCGCATGAAAAAACTGGAAACCCTTGTTCTGAAAAAATGTTCAATTTCAATGGAAGAAACTTTTGATCCGGACATATCTAAAGCTAATACAACTAAGGGGAATTTTGAAAGTATATATCTGGAAGATATGGATGTTACGCATCCCGGATTTTTCTTACCTATTTCCAAATATCTTCATGATATTACATTTACAGAATGTACCGTCAGCAATATTTATGAATTAAATCTTTTTCCTTCCTTATATTACTTAAATATAAATAATAGTCAGTTTATTACGTCTGAAAACGACATTCAACATAAGCAGAATTCCATAAAAAAACTCAATTGGCTGAAATTTGAAAATATGAAATTGAAAAACTTCGATTCGTATCTTCCTGTGTTGAAAGAAATAACTGTTTTAAAATTATACGACTGCGAACTGGACAGCTTAAAAAACATCAGTCAGTTTCCACATCTGAAAAGGCTTCATCTTGATCCTGAATTAAAAATTAATGATCCCAATTCTGAATATGATAATTCACAACATTTTAAACTTAAAGAATGCATTATTCAGTCATTTGTATCATTTTATGACTGGACTCCGGATGTGGTACAGCCTGATTTTGATGCAAAACTGCTCCTTTCTGCAGCTCCTTATCTCCGAAATCTGACAGTAGAAGGATACAAACTGATCAATACAGATTATCTGAAACATTTGCCAAAGTTAAATCAACTCAATTTTGAAAAATGCACCGTAGATCTGGAAGATTATTTATCTGTGGCACCACAAATTAAGCGGATTTATTTTAATACTTCCGAAATAAAAAATCAGTACGCTTTCAAATATTTTACAAAACTCGAAAAGATAACAGTTTCAGTAGATCGTCCTGAAGATCGAAATTTAATAGATCTTGAGAAGCTTTTGCCTTTAAAAGAAAGTTTAAAGAAAATTATTCTTTGGAATACTGAGATCATTCAGAACATTGATCAGATAACAAATTTTACTACATTAGAAGAGCTTGATATAAGAGCTGAATCTGTAGAATTTGCACAGAAAATACTGTCTATGGAATCTCTTAAAAATCTGGACCTGAATATTTATATTAAAGAACAGGAACCTGAAATTACTGAGCCCATTATTCTGGATTTGCAACATCTGAAAAATGTGGAAAAATTACATTTGGGTACCGTTGGAGATTTTTATTTTAAAGGAATCGGGCATTTAAAATCTTTGAAAAAGCTTATTTTAGATGATGATTGCGATCTGGAAAGTTTAGCGCAGTTGCCGTCACTTAAAAAACTATTTATTGAGGTAAATGCGATCGATAAACTCCCTCGTTTAGAGCATGTAAAAGTACTTAAATTATACAGCAGAGGAGAATATTGTGAGATAAATTTACATGATAAATTTCCCAATCTTAAAAAACTTGATTTAAGGGCATCAGAAGAGCAGAAAATAAACATCAGCAATTTGGAAAAATTAAAAATACTTACACTCTTTGGAAGCGATTTTGATGGCATTGTGTCTTTAGAAAATCTTCCCAAACTTGAGGAACTGGATCTAGGTTATTGCGGGATTTCCACAGTAACTAAACTGGATAATCTTACCCATTTAAAGACATTAAATCTGGAAGAAAACGAAATTGAAAACATCGCTGGTTTAGAAAACTTGAAAAATCTGGAACGACTGAACCTCTATGATAACAAAATCTACGATATCAGTATATTGAATAAGCTCCCCAAGCTTCGTGAAGCCAATCTTGCAAGGAACAAAATAAAAAAAGAAGATGCCGAAAAACAGCTCGACAAACCGGAAGTGGGAATCTGGTACTACAGACCTTCTACTCCTTTCCGAATAATTATTGACTAGAAACACTGCCTGAAAAAAAATTAAAAGTAATAAAAAAGAGTTTACTTTTAACCTAATTTAAAAATATGAGTGATCCCAAAACTATTACCCAAAAACTTGAAGATTCCCTTAATATCAAATTTGAAGAATGGGACAGAAAAATAAAAAAGAGCGGAAAATCTTATTATAATGGCTATAATCATTTATATCTCTCAAACTTACATTTTGAAGATTTCTCTGCGCTTGAGCCTGTTTTTGATAGCGTTGAATACTTAACATTAACAGAATGTTCAATTGTCGATGTGCGAGATTTACATAAGCTAAGGCTGCAGTCTCTCAATCTGAAAAATTGCTCACTTCCCGATAAAGGTACTTTTAATCGAGAAGTAACAAAGATTGAAAAAATTTATCATAACTTTCAATTTTTGACATTGGAAAACATGGATGTTCCACATCCTGGCTTCTTCTTACCTATTTCCAACCGTCTGGAATATCTGAAGTTCAATAACTGTACTCTCCACAATATAAGTGAATTAAATCTTTTTCCTGACCTGTATCGTTTAACCATTGGTAATAATACGACCATTATTGAGTCGGAAAATGACATATATTATCCCGCAGAGAAAGATAAAAGAGCAACAGGTATAGATTTTAAAAATATGAAAATAAAGGATTTCAATTCCTTTCTGCCAATTTCTACCCGCTTATTGTTCATGAGTTTACTTAATTGTGAAGTGGAAAGTTTAAAAAGCGTTTGCCAATTTTCTGATTTTGAAAAATTGTATATACATCCCCCTCTACAGGTTAATGATCTCAGTATCCCGGATAATGAAATACAATTTGAGTTGAGATGCATGATAGTAACAGAAAGTATGGATTACCTGCGGAACGACTGGGTATTATCTGATTTTAATACAGAGCTTCTTGCATCCATCGCTCCCTTTACCCGAGAACTTGATGTAGCTGGATATAGTCTTATCAACGTGCATATTCTAAAGGATTTTAAGATATTAAATAATTTGTCTTTTAATAATAGTTCAATAAATGATCTGGAAGATTATTCGTTAGTGGCTCCAAAAATTAAGAGCCTTAGCTTTTCCTCAACAAAAATTAAAAACCAGAAAGCATTCAGTTACTTTACGAAATTAGACAAAATAACAATTTCACGAGATTATTATGACAGAACATTTATTGATCTTAGAAAACTTCTGCCGTTAAAAGGAAATGTAAAAAAAATTAATATTTACGAGATAAAGGCAATCCGGAATATTCAAGAATTAAAACATTTTACGGTATTGGAACAACTTCATACCTGCGCAAATTCTATTGAGTTTGCACAGGATGTCCTGTCTATTGAATCCCTCAAAGATCTTTATCTGAATTTTTTTGAACAAAAACCAGAAACTGAAAGACCTATAATTCTGGATTTACAACGGCTGAAAAATATAGAAAAATTACATCTTGACTCCAATGATGATGTATATTTTAAAGGAATCAGTCATTTGAAATCATTAAAAATCCTGGAACTGGAAGATGATGGTGATCTGGAAGAATTAGCAGCTTTACCTTCACTTGAAAAGTTAGTGATAAAAGGAGAAATAATTAATAAATTTCCTGATATGAAACAGGTAAAAGTTCTGGATCTACATGTTCCGAAAAATTATGACCCATCTTCACTTGAAAAATTCCCCAACCTTGAAAAGCTTGAATTAAATATTTTTCCCGAACAAAAAATAGCGATTAACGGATTAAAAAAATTAAAAACAATAGTATTTGATTATATCAGTTTTGATGATATTGTTTCTTTTGAAAATCTGCCAAATCTGGAAGAAGTAGATCTTACAGAGTGCGGAGTTACCAATCTGTCCAAATTGAAAAATCTCACCAATTTAAAAAAACTTAATCTGGAAAAAAATAAACTTGAAAGTCTCGAAGGTTTAGAAAATCTTAAGAATCTGGAACAGTTGGCACTGTATAAAAACGAAATTTCTGATCTCACTCCTTTAAATAACCTCCCTAAGCTTAGAGAACTGTTTATTTGGGATAAGAAAAAAGAAGATATCGAAGCCTTACTCGAAAGACCGGAAATATTAATTAGACATGATGATACTTTTGTAATAAAAATTGATTAGGAAAATAAATCTGGAAAAATCTTAAATAATGGCTATAAGCAAAAAAATAAAAATAGAATTTCTGTGGATGGTAAAGAATATCTTTGGTGGGTATTTGATGAGTACGATCAGACGGAATTTGACGGAATACAAATTAAAGCCGTATGTGCTGATCAAACTCATTTTATAAAATATGGTTTGTAGCAGAAAGATGAGGATCGCAGATTAGTGATTTCTCTGAAAAATTATGCTAAACTGATTCATCTCTCCTCACCTCCAAAGTTTGAAAATGATCAGGGAATAATTACCAAAAGCGGAATTAACAGAATGATAAAATGGTGTAAACAGGATGGACATCTGGTTCAATATGCACGTGATGGAAACAACTTTAACCTGAATGACGAAGAAAAGCAAGCTCTAGCTAAAGAAATATTAAAAATAATATCTTAAATTTTATGACATTCTAATAAAAATATTAAATCATTAGATGATTCAACGAAAACATGGAACATGAAATACTCAAAATATTAGATAAAAAGCACCTTTTACTTGTAGGAAAATCTGAAACTGAAAGGCAAAATTTCGTCAGTTATATTATCGAAAATACAAATTATGAAACCTTCAGGTTTCCGACCGGGATGAAACTATTCCATGAATATTTAGACTTTGTAAAAAAGGAACAGCTTTATCAACCGTGGTATGAAGCAAAAAAATACAACGGAAACCAAATCTTAGATTTTCACCGGGATTGGATTTCAGAAAATAATTCTCTTTTGGTTTTGGAAGAGTTTGATTATATGGAGGAATCGTGGAAAATGGAATTATTCAGACTTTTTATCCATGAAACTGAAAACCGCAGAAAAGGTGAAGACAAAATTAAAGTCATTTTCTCACAAAATTCTGAAAATGGATTAATCGATAAGCTTTCTCATATTATTACGCTAAAGGAATCCGAAAAAAGGACGAAAAGGCAGATCATTGAACAAAACTTAGAATTGATAAACATCTAAAATGTACACCTCATCTTTTGATTAATATTCTAAAAACAAAAAAAGCGGTTGAAAAAACCGCTTTACTTTTACCAAAGATTTGCTAATAAACACATCCGCAACCTGTTTCCCATTCCTGGCAAAGACGAATAGGTTCATTACACCATCCGCCGCCGCCACCGCCGCCGGTTACTCTGTAGCATATACCGTCGTTACAGTAATAAGATCCTACAGTGGGTGGACAGTTTCCATCCAGATCGCAGACTGCGTAAGCAACGTCGCCGCCGCTGATGAGTACGAGCTGACTTCTTTTTAATTTTTTTAGATTTTTCATAATGAATATTTTTAATTTGCTGATTACTAAGGTATAAAATTTTTAAATCACTTACAAGTGTTTTACATAAACCAGATGTAGCGGATTTGCAATCCGTGACCTTACATTATAGGTGTTTTAAGCACGGATTACAAATCCGCGCTATCAAAGGAAGCACGGATTGCAAATTCACATTACACAAATTCTTGTTATTCTAAAAAATTAATTAAGGGTTTACAAAAAGATTTATTTACTACACGATCTCTTAATTTAGCTTTACTATTAAAATTTCTGCTAATATTTTTATAAACATCTAAATAATAATCTTGAGTAGCAGATTTTTGATAATAATAAATTTTCACTGAAGCACAATTGTCATGTTCAAATATCGTATTAAGTAAAGTTCTATCAGTATTTCCACACGAATGACCCATAATACAGATCTGAAATAAATCTGAATCAATGTATTCTAAAACCTTTTTATAATTATCTGTTTTTGCATAATTGATAGATTTAAAATGCTCGAGAAACCTGTTGTCATTCTTATTTTCAATTACTGAATATTCAGAATCAAGTTCATCTCCATATCCGAAAATAATTGGGTTTTCAATGTCGTTTAATTTTCCATGAATATTTATTATTTCAGTTTTTTCCTTTTTGTATAAATCTGCTGTCTCTGTATAATTAAAATTTAATAATAAAGTCGTATCTGAATTAAAATTTTTATTAGTTTTTTTAAAATCACCATATATTCTTTCCATTGCTGCTTTTCTACCTGCTTCATTGTTATATAAACCATCATGTATTTTTGATACGACACGCTTCGCTTCTTGTGATAATTCATTAAATAAAATTGGACTATCAATATGCTCTAAAATTTCTGATATTAAATTACTATTATTCTCTCTAAATTGATTCTCTACATTCGTTAAATACTTTTCTAAATGATTTATAAATGAGTAAAAATCAGAATTAAGTTTTTTAATTGTATTAACATCAGCTACTTTTAACATCTCATAAAAAAATCCTTCTAAGTCATAATAATTAACAGAATTAAATCTTTTAAGTACATATTCAAAGAATATGTTATTGAATGTAAAAGCTTCAATATTTTGTTTAAAGCTTAAATTTGATGGATTAAATCCATACTCACTATTTATTGTGATATCAAAATTATAATCTAGAGTTCTTTGAAAATATCTGCTTTTAACTTCTTTCTCAAAATCATCAATAAAATCATTATAACTTGTTTTAATTCCATGAGCTAAATCAAAGCCATTTCCGATAAGTATTATTTTGTTCATTAGTTTTTTTTCTAAAAATACAAAAAAGAAAATGCTCCCCACATAAGCAGGAAGCATTTTCAACCCTAATATTTAATATAAGTAAATCATTACAAAGAGACCCCTCGTCTCCATGGAATGAAATCATTCTGATTCAGTAAGTCGGCTTTCGTTTTCACTTCACCGCTTGCCACTTTAATGATGTATTCGAGCAGTTCGTCTGCTGCTTCCGAAATGGTTTTATCTCCGCTGATGACCGTTCCTGCATTGAAATCGATAATATCAGACATTTTTTCAGCTAAAATGGTATTTGAAGAAATTTTAATCACCGGAGCAATCGGATTTCCCATCGGTGTTCCGAGACCTGTCGTGAAAAGAACAACTGTTGCTCCGGAACCGACTAAAGCAGTCGTACATTCGGCGTCATTTCCGGGGGTACAAAGCAAATTCAGTCCCGGTTTTGTCGCATATTCTGTAAAATCCAGAACCTCAACAATCGGAGCAGATCCTCCCTTTTTAGCCGCTCCCGCGGATTTCATGGCATCAGTAATCAAACCGTCTTTGATATTTCCGGGAGACGGATTCATATCAAAACCTGAACCTGCCGCCACAACAGAGTTTTCAAAATCTTTCATCAACTTAAGGAATTTCACACCGTCTTCATCATTGATGCAACGGTTGACAAGCTCATGCTCTACTCCGCACAATTCAGGGAATTCGGCAAGCATCGTTGTTCCGCCAACTGCTGCCATAATATCTGAAACTTCTCCCAAAACAGGGTTTGCAGAAATTCCGGAGAAACCGTCGGAACCGCCACATTCCAAACCGATATTCAGATTTGTGATGGAGGCAGGTTTTCTTTCAATATTATTAGCCTGTTTAATTCCTTCATAAGAATCTTTGATCACGCCGGTCAGCATTTCATCAATCGTTCCGGATTTTTGCTGTTCGTAAACAACAATCGGTTTCTTATTATCGGGAGCCAAAGCGTGAAGCGCATCCATAAAAATCTGCACCTGAAGATTCTGACAGCCTAAGCTGAGAACCGTTGCACCGGCAACATTCGGGTTGTTCACATATCCTGCAAACAGTCTTCCCAATGCTTCCGCGTCCTGACGAATTCCGCCACAACCGCCTTGATGGGTGATGAATCTTACATCGATATTTTTAAATACTCTGGTGTCTTCTTTCTCTTCCACTGCTGTATCGGAGGTTTCGCCACCATTTAATAATGACCTTAATAAAAGCTGATGTTTACTCGCTTTTTCGTGTAACAGCTCTTTTTCAAAAATATCTTTCAGCGTTTCGATATTTTTGTTTTCGCAGAATACCAAAGGAAAAAACAGCCAGATGTTTTCCGTTCCCACCTGTCCGTCTTCACGGTGGTATCCCATGAAAGTACGGTCTTTCCATCGATCTACATTCGGGGGAATCCAGCCTAAAGTTTCAGTTTTGCCTTCTACTTTTGCGCTTTGGTGTTTTACGTTTTCGGTTGTAATTACCTCACCTTTTTTGATGTGTTGATTAGCTTTTCCGACAATGACACCATACATGATGATCTGATCTCCTTCTTGAAAATCTACCGCAGCAAATTTATGTTTAGCCTTAATGTCTTTTATCAACGTGTATTCTGCACCGTCAAGATGTACCGATTCTCCGGCAGATAAATCCAGCAGCGCTACAATAACGTTGTCTTTGGGATTTACTTTCAGGACTTTCTTTTGCATGATTTTTAAGAATTGAATTCTACAAAATTGTTATACGCAGTTTCCATATCATTATGATCGATTTCATACAATGCTTTTGCCACCGCTGTTTTCAGACCTTCAACCTGAGTAAGATCTGTGTCCCAGAAAGAAGTTTCAGAAAGTGTTAATTCAGCGACTTTTTCATATTCTTCGTTTGCCCAGATTTCTTTGAATTTAGCAACGATTCCTTCTTCATCATTTAAAGGAAGAGCTTTTTCGCCGAAACTTCCCTGATAGAATCTGATGAGACTTGCCAACGAAAAGGTAAGGTTTACCGGCAATTTTCCGTTGTTTTCAACATAGGTAAGTAAACTCGGCAATACTCTTACTTTAAATTTTGATACAAAATATAAAGCAATACTTGCCAAATGGTGCTTGATGAAAGGATTTCTGAAACGGTCGAAAACTTCTTCCGCGAATTCTTTCAGTTCAGTCTCATCTAAACCTAAGGTCGGATTCACTTCATTAAAAATGGCATCTTTCAGGAACTTTCCGATAAATTGGTCATCCACAGATTCTTTAACTGTTTCTTTTCCCGACAAAATTGCCGTAGCCAACATTAAAGTATGACCGCCATTCAGAATTCTTACTTTTCTTAAGCGGTATGGCTGAATATCATCCACCACCAAAATCTGCTCGTTGATTTTGTTGAAGGGAATTCTGGCATTTAAATTTCCGGCTTCCTGAATGACAAAAAGAAGGAATGTTTCCGAAACCACCATCATCTGATCTTCATAATCCAGCCGATCTTCATAAGATTCTGCATCATCTTTCGGATAACCCGGAACAATTCTGTCCACCAAAGTATTATGGAAATAATTGTTTTGATGAATCCACTCCACAAATGCATCTTCTAAATTCCAGAGTTGAGCATATTTGATGATAATATCTCTTAAAACAAATGCATTGTCTTCAATTAATTCGCAGGGAATAATTCTCAATCCTTTATCAGCCGCTCCATTGAAGTATTTAAATCTTTCGTAAAGTAAAACTACTACTTTCGCAGGGAAATTTTTGTGTGGACCTTCATAAGAAGTTTCCGTTTCATCAAAAGCGATCCCTGTTTCCGTGGTATTGGAAAAGATAAATTCCAGTTCTTCTTCTTTTGCCAAAGCTAAAAAATCATCGTAATTGGTATAAGGATTAATTGATTTCTGAATGGCAGAAATAACGTGCTTTTCATCAATAATTTCTCCTTTTTTAATTCCTCTTGTGAAAAGGGTGTATAAATTATCCTGCTCTTCCATTTTCTGAATAGAGCCGTTTGGTGTTGCCTGTAAGTTGACAATCCCCCCTTTCCAGTCGGTTTCTTTATTTAATTTATCAATTACATAATCTGTGAATCCTCTCATGAAATTTCCGCCGCCAAACTGAACGATTTTAATGGGAAGTTTTTCCTGAGTATTATTTAATTCACGATTTAATTTTTGTTTTATCTGATTTTCCATTTTTCTAATATTGTTGCACTAGCTTTGGTTTGTTTTAAACGCAAAGGCGCAAAGTTTTTTTGAATAATAACTGTTTTTAAGTTCGCAAAGGTGTTTCACTTAAATAAGATCACTAAGAGTTTATTTACTTTCTATATATTTTAACCATTAAGATTGATTAAGGGGTTAAGATTAGTTAAGAGAAATAAATTTCGTAAGATTGAATTTAATTTGCTTGCAAATTCTTAATTCTACTTAACTTCTTACCTATTTCTTAATGGTTTAATTTTTTGCGGTGATTTTTGGTTTTGAACGCAAAGTCCGCAAAGTTTTTTTGAATAATAACTGTTTTTAAGTTCGCAAAGGCGTTTCACTCAGCAAAGGCAATCTTAGTAAGACTTTCTAAACTATTTTGCCCTTTTAAATCTCTACTATTTTTGTTTAATTCTTAATTTTCTTAATTACTTAAATGTTCTTAATGGTTTAATTATTTGCGGTGATTTTAGATTTTGAACGCAAAGACCGCAAAGTTTTTTTGAATAATAACTGTTTTTAAGTTCGCAAAGGCGTTTCACTTAAATAAGATCACTAAGAGTTTATTTACTTTCTATATATTTTAACCATTAAGATTGATTAAGGGTTTAAGAAAAGTTAAGGGAAATAAATTTCGTAAGATTGAATTTAATTTGCTTGTTAATTCTTAATTCTTCTCAACTTCTTATCTATTCTTAATGGTTTAATTATTTGCGGTGATTTTTGGTTTTGAACGCAAAGTCCGCAAAGTTTTTTTGAATAATAACTGTTTTTAAGTTCGCAAAGGCGTTTCACTTAAATAAGATCACTAAGAGTTTTTATTTGGGCTAAGAACACTTTTGCCAAACCTATAAGGTTTTTGAAACCTTATAGGTTTAGTTTTATTTGCTAATGACTTTATATTTCGGAACCAGTATTCTCATTACTGTCCATGCAATAAGGTACGCTACGGCACAGATTGAAAAAATAATCATGTAGCCTTTATCAATTCCGTCCTTAACGATTGCACCGGATTTTTCCAATTGTTCAAAAAATCCATCCGGTAATCTTTCGTTGATGTATTGAGGATATTTTTCAAGCAAAGGAATTCCGTCTACGGTTGTCCATACTTTGTGAGCGTGATCGAATAAAACTCCGGAAGATTTATTAATTAAAAAAGAACCGATTCCGCCTGCCATTCCGCCAATTCCGGTAATGGTAGCAATGGCTTTTTTAGGGAACATATCGCCGACCGTCGAGAAAATGTTTGCCGACCAAGCCTGATGTGCAGCTCCGGCAATTCCGATAATCAAAACAGGAATCCAGTATGTTGCCGAACCTAATGTCTGTGCCAAAAGTGCCAAAAGCGGAAAAAATGCGAAAATCAACATGGCTTTCATTCTTCCTGAATAGGCATTCATTCCTTTCTTTTCAACAAAATATTTTGGAAGCCATCCTCCAATGATGGAGAATAAAGTGATCATATACAATACAAATAACGGAAAAGCACTTTGCGTAGAATCCATTTTGTAAACGGAACTTAAATACGCCGGAGTCCAGAATAAAAAGAACCACCAAACACCATCCGTCATGAATTTTCCAAAAGCAAATGCCCAGGTCTGTCTATAACTGAAACATTCTTTGAATGTGAATTTTCGTTCTTCTGTTGTTACCGTATTTTCTTCAACAACAGCATCTTCCTGATCCTGATTAATATACGTAAGCTCATGTTCATTCACTTTATGATGCTGATGCGGTTTTTTGTAGTAAAATACCCAAAGTCCCATCCATACAAATCCTAAAGCCCCAATGATGATGAACGCCCATTCCCAACCCATCGATTTGGCAATGAAAGGAATTGTAACGGGTGCTGCCAAAGCTCCCACCGTTGCTCCCGCATTCCAGATACTTGTAGAAAAAGCTCTGTCTTTTTTAGGAAAATATTCTGCGGTTGTTTTAATAGCTGCCGGAAAATTTCCCGCTTCACCAATCGCCAAAACAAAACGTGCAAAAATGAACAAAGTTACACTCGTACTGATGATTGCTCCGGTATTAGAAACCGTTTTAATCAGTTCTTTAGAACCATGGAACCCTGCAAACCAATCTCCGGTAAGAATTCCCGCAGTAGCGATTCCGCAAAAAGCGTGTAGAACTGCACCGACTGACCAAACTCCGATTGCCCAAAGGAAACCTTTTTTGGTGTCCATCCAGTCGACAAATTTTCCTGCGAAAAGCATTCCTACGGCATAGAAAATGGAAAACAGCGCAGTGATATTTCCGTAATCGTTATTGTTCCAGTGAAATTCCGGAGCAATGAAATCTTTCCATGTTAATGATAAAACCTGCCGATCCAGATAATTAATGGTCGTCGCAATAAACAGCAGCGAGCATATCGTCCATCTGAATGCACTTGGTTTAAGAGATTTAACCGAACTCATACTTATTTAGAATTTAGTTATTTTTTGTTTTAATTTTTAATGATGCGTTTTTTAAACGCAGAGAGCGCAAAGATTTTCTTTTTAAACTTCATGTATATTTAAGTTCGCAAAGTTACTTCGACAAGCTCAGCATAAGCTATTCACTCAGCGAAGCTATGTATTGCGTTATTTTTCATTATTACTTTAAAGTTTGGATGATTTGCAAAACTTTCTTCGTTTCATTTTCAATGGTTGCATAATCTTTAGCAGCCATCAAATCTTTGCTGATGAGTTTACTTCCCATTCCTACCGCAGAAACTCCGGCTTTAAACCAGCTTTCAATGCTTTCTTTCGTGGCATCCACTCCACCGGTCGGCATGAATTTCAGGTTAGGAAACACATCTTTAATGGCACTCATAAAACCTGCTCCTAAAGCATTTCCGGGGAATAGTTTTACAAATGTTACTCCTGCCGCTTCTGCGGTGATAATTTCAGTCGGCGTCATGCAACCCGGACTGTACAATACGTCTTTCGGAATTAAAAATGCGGCAACTTCAGCTACAAAACCCGGACTAATAAAGAAATCTGCTCCCACTTTGTGATATTCTTCCGCCTGTTGTACATTTTTAATCGTTCCGATTCCCAGAAGCATTTCCGGCATTTCCGCGTTACGGATTTCTATCATTTTTTTAAAATTGCTTAATGCAGATTCTCCGCGGCTTGTATATTCTACTGCCCGAATTCCTGCTTTGTAAAGCGATTTCAGTATCTCTATGGTTACCGTTTCATCATCATTATAATACAAAGGCAAAATCCCCTGATTAACGATGGCGTTGGTAACGGTTTGAATTTTTGTCATTTTGTTTTATTTTTTCAAAATAATCTTTGATGGAATTAAATATCCTTTAATATTCTGTATATATTTTTAACGCAAAGTCCGCGAAGATTTTTTTGACTACTAGCTGTTTTTTAAGTTCGCAAAGCCGTTTCACTTAAATAAGATCACTAAGTTTTTTGATTTAATTCTAAAAAGAATCGCTATAAACTATAAACCAGCAACTAAAAACTATTATCTCTTAATTCTTCCTCCGGAATTTCCTGCCATTACTTCAAGAATGTCTTCTGCGCTGCAATAGTTGATATCTCCTAAAATCGTGTGTTTGATCGCACAGGCTGCATTCGCAAAATTCAAAGCCTTTTCATCGTCGAAATTTTTTAAGCCATAAATTAAACCTGCCGCGAAAGCATCTCCTGTTCCGATTCTGTCGACTACATTGTCTATTTCTAAGAACTTGGTTTCAAAATAATTTCCATTGACTAAAGCTCTTCCCTGCGTTTGCTGAGAACTTGCCGTAACCCCGATTCTTATTTTGTCGAAAACTTTATGAATGGACGGACATTGTCTTTTTAATTCTTCACAGGCTTGTAAAAAACCTTCTTTATCGGATGAAAACTGAGCTTCTAAGATTTCGTTGATTTCGTTCACGCCACCAATAAAGATGGTTGATAGAGAAACCAGTTCTTTCAAAACTTCGTTTCCGTTTTTTCCGTATTTCCAAAGGTTGGAACGGTAAGCCGGATCGGTCGTAATCTCGATTCCTAATTCAAGAGCGGTATGTAAACCTTCTTTGAGACTTTCATAAGCCGATTTTGAAATTCCGGGGCTGATTCCTGTCCAGTGAAAATAATCGCAGTCTTCCAAAGCGTTTTTCCAGTCGATTTTCCCTGCTTCGATATTGGCAAAAGATCCGTTTAATCTGTTATACGCAATTCTGCTTGCGCGAACCGATGATCCTACTTCTAAGAAATACAAACCTAAAGGATGTTCATTTTTAGAAATAAAACCAGTATCAATTCCGAAACTTTTGACAAAAGATAAAGCTGATTCTCCCACGAAATCATCCGAAACTGCACTTACATGTTTTACTTCGCATCCCATCGTTGCTAATGACGAAGCGACATTGAGTTCTGTTCCGCCAAAGAAAAATTCCATTTCATGGCTCTGCTTCATGGTTCTGTTTCCGGGAGGGGAAAGCCGCATGATGATTTCACCGAAAGTAAGTATTTTGCTAGCCATATTTTAATAAATACTCTGTTTAATATCTGCTGTTATTTTAACGCAAAGTGCGCTAAGATTTTCCTTTTAAAACTCGATGTATATTTAAGTTCGCAAAGACGTTCTACTCAGCCAAGCTCACAAAGATTTTTCAAGTTCAGAAAAAATGCGGATATGTAATTATTGTTTATTTAAATCATTAAGATTTATTAAGGAGTTGAGAATAGTTAAGTTTTAGCATCGCTTTAAGCAATATGCTTAATAAAATCTAAGATTTTAAGCTTAAAAAACCTTAACTCCTTAATTCTCCTTAATGATTTAAAATATTTTTTATTTCTCGCCGATTTTACATATCTGGCAGATAATTATGTTATAAAGATCCACGTAATCTGCAAGATTTTTAATTTTACCATTAAGATTTATTTAAGGAGTTTAGAAAAATTAAGTGAGCTTCGCTTTAAGCATTCTTGCTAAATTAAAATCTTTGATTTTATCTTAATCAAAACTTAACTTCTTAATTGTCCTTAATGGTTTAAATATTTTTTATTTCTCGCCGATTTTACAAATCTGGCAGATAATTATGTTATAAAGATCCGCGTAATCTGCAAGATTTTTAATTTTAACCATTAAGATTTATTTAAGGAGTTTAGAAAAATTAAGCTGAGCTTCGCTTTAAGCATTATTGCTGAATTAAAATTTTTGATTTTATCTTAATCAAACTTAACTTCTTAATTCTCCTTAATGGTTTAAATATTTTTGAATTTCCCGCAGATTTAGCTGATAACGCAGATCATTTTAAATCTGCAAAATTTGCTCAATCTGCGAGAAATTTACTCTTATTTAAATTTAAAAATCAAAATAATTTTTAGCATTATGGTAACAGATATCGGAAATAATTTTTCCTACGTGTTCCATATCCTGTGGCAATTCTCCGTTTTTCATTTCTCCTCCGAATAAATTACAAAGTACTCTTCTGAAATATTCGTGTCTCGGGAAAGAAAGGAAACTTCTTGAATCGGTTAACATCCCTACAAAACAGCTTATCAATCCCATGTTTGAAAGGGCATTCATCTGCTTGATCATTCCGTCTTTCTGGTCTAAAAACCACCATCCTGAACCGAACTGTACTTTTCCTTTAATGCTTCCGTCGTTGAAATTTCCGATCATCGTTGCGAAAATTTCGTTGTCGGCAGGATTTAAATTGTATAAAATGGTCTTCGTTAATTTATCTTTTCCGTCTAAAGCGTTTAATAATTTAGACAAAGTTTCAGCCTGCACGAAGTCACCGATAGAATCCCATCCTGTATCGGGACCGAGAATTCTGTGCATTCTTTCGTTATTGTTTCTCAAAGCTCCTAAATGAAACTGCTGAACCCAGCCGAATTTGTGATACGCTTCTCCTAAGAACAGTAAAATAGCTGTTTTAAACTGATTTACCTGCTTTTCGGCAATTACTTTTCCTGAAAGTTTATCATTAAAAATGGCACTTACTTCAGCTTCTGTAGCTTCTTCAAAAGAAATATTGTTCAGTCCGTGGTCGCATAATCTGCATCCGTTTTCGTGGAAATATTCGATTCTTTTTAACAATGCATCGCACAAAGTCTGGTAAGAATTGATCTCGATTCCTGCCGATTCGCCTAATTTGGCAATATAATCTGCAAAGTTGTGGTTTTCAATTAAAATTGCTTTATCAGGACGGAATGCGGTACTTACTTTTACTTTCCAGCCGCTTTTTGCCAAATCCTGGTGGTAATTTAAAATATCTGTTGGATCTTCTGTTGTACACAGAGATTCTACATTCATCATTTCCAGCAAACCTCTTGTGGATTTTTCAGGAGTCTGAAGCTGAGCGTTAATGTTATCGTAAATTTCTGAAGCGTTGTTTTCATTCAGCAATTCATCAATTCCGAAATATCTTTTCAGTTCTAAATGCGTCCAGTGATACAAAGGATTTCTTAATGTATACGGAACCGTTTTAGCCCAGGCTTCAAATTTTTCTTTATCTGAGGAATCTCCGGTAATGAATTTTTCGTTCACGCCCATTGTACGCATCGCTCTCCACTTGTAATGATCGCCGGCAATCCAGACTTTAGAAATATTGTCAAAAACCGTGTTTTCTGCAATATCTTTAGGAGTTAAGTGATTATGATAATCAATGATCGGCTGCTTTTCTGCGTAGTTGAAGTATAATTCTTCAGCGTATTTATTTTGTAATAAAAAAGTATCTGTAATAAAAGAGTTCATTCTTAAAGTTCTAGTTTTATTCATTAGCAGGTTTTCCGATGGTTGCTAAAATTCCGCCGTCAACGTAAATAATCTGTCCGTTGATGAACTTACTTGCATCTGAAGCTAAAAATATAGCCGTACCTGCAAGGTCTTCCGGATTTCCCCATCTTCCTTCCGGAGTTCTGCTGATGATAAATTCGTTGAACGGATTCCCGTCCACTCTTATGGGTTCTGTCTGCGACGTTGCAAAATATCCGGGACCGATTCCGTTCACCTGAATATTATGTTTCGCCCATTCTGTTGCTAAATTTTTGGTGAGCATTTTAAGTCCGCCTTTTGCCGAAGCATACGCTGCAACGTTATCGCGTCCCAGCTCACTCATCATTGAGCAGATGTTGATGATTTTTCCGGACTTTCTTTTAATCATGTATTTTCCCACTAATTTGGACATGATGAAAGGTCCGGTAAGGTCTACATCGATTACTTTTCTAAAGTCTTCCACATCCATATCAATTGCCGGAATGCGTTTGATGATTCCTGCATTGTTGACAAGGATGTCTATTTTCCCATGAGCAGCCTCCATTAAAGCTACTTTCTGAGCGGCTTCCCGTTCGTCGGTTACATCGAAAATATATCCGGTTGCTTTGTATCCTCTGGAATGATAATATTCCAGCGCTTCGTCTAATTTTTTCGGTGTTGTACTTGTGATTGCCAGTTCAGCACCTGCTTCTGCAAGACCTTCTGCCATTGCCATTCCCAATCCGTGAGTTCCGCCTGTAACAACGGCAACTTTACCGGATAAATCGAATAATTTCATGTGGAAAATATTACTTTAGTTCGTTAGTTTTTACAGCATCCATATCGCCATAATCCATATTTTCTCCCGCCATTCCCCAAATAAAAGTGTAATTGGAAGTTCCGACTCCTGAGTGGATAGACCATTCCGGAGACAGAACAGCTTCGTTGTTTTTCATAAAGATATGACGCGTTTCATGAGGCTGCCCCAGAAAATGACTTACCGCCTGACCTTCTTCCAGATCGAAATAGAAATAAGCTTCCATTCTTCGGGTATGCGTGTGAGAAGGCATCGTATTCCAGACACTTCCTTCGTGCAGTTCCGTCATTCCCATCTGTAATTGGCAGGTTTCCAGTACGCTGTTGACAATCAGTTTATTGATTGTTCTTTTGTTTGCGTATTTTGTTTCGCCTAATTCTACAATTTCTGCTTCGTTCTTTGTAATTTTCTTTGTAGGATAAGAATGATGAGCGGGTGCAGAATTGAAGTAGAACAAGGTCTGTCCTTCGTTTCCGTTTTCAAAAATCACATCTTTTGCTCCTTTTCCGATGTATAAAGCTTCTTTGTTTGCCAGTTCGAAAACGTCACCATCAACAGTTACTTTTCCGGCTGCTCCTACATTAATGATTCCCAGCTCTCTTCTGTCTAAGAAATGTTCAGCTTTCAAATCGTCTGTCGGTTCCAGCGTCAATAGGCTTTTTACAGGCATTGCACCTCCGACAATCATTCTGTCGTACATAGAATACACTACATTGATCTGATCTTCATGGAATAAGTTATTCATGAGAAATTCCCTTCTTAAATCCTCTGTTGTATATTTTTTTACATCTTCGGGATGATGGGCGTAACGAAACTCAGATTTTGTCATCTTCTTTACTATTCATTTTTGCGGTTTTAACAAAACCGGTTAAACATTGTGTAATCGATTGCATTAATTACACTGAAAATTTGCAGAAATACTTTCGGGATAAATATATAATTAATATTCAAATGATCAATAAAAATTTCAAAAAATATAATAAATAATTGTAAATCAATAATTTAAATAATAAAAATAATCCATAAGTTAATAAAATATGACCAGAAATTTAATCATTATTTAACCAAAATAATGCTTCAGGATTTGATTGAAATAAAAATCTATTAGAAAAATAGTTGGACTTTAACAATACTGATTCTGTAAACATAATTCAAAATAAATTTATTCTATACATATAATAAGGCTAAACTTTATCACTAAAAAATTTCTCTCTAAATTTCCTTTTAAAAAACTGATAAAAATCAGGAAAATGCATTAATTTTTGTTCTTGATGATGAATTTGGGGAAATCCTGAGTCTTAAAAACATGTAAATTTTAAGATTTTTTTTAAGTTATTCTATAATCCGGACAGAAAAATTTAAAGAAAAAAAACAAATAACAATAATCCATAAAAAACTGATTAACAATTATTTAAAATCCTAAAATTAATTATTAATTACAGCATTTCATTTCAAATTAATGAAAAAATAATATTTTTTTCTTTGCATATTCAAAAATAATATTAGTTTAGAAGCGAGAATATTTTGACTTGAAAAATTACGCAATCGATTGCACTACGGAAAGTGTAAGATTTTCTAAAATATTTACCACTAAAAAAGCAGTAGAATACTTCCAAATCCACCAATGAAAACAAAGATTGAAAAAAAACTTTCAACCAAAATTAAAACTATAAGGATACAAAATGGATAAAAAAGTACAATCAGTAAAGTGGTTATATTTAACTGTCTTTCTACTTCCTGTCCTTGCAATGGCTCAAGAAAAAGAAACAAAGAAGGAAAAAGAAACCAAAATCGACGAAGTGGTTTTGGTGGGATATACCAAAGTTTCTAAAAAAGACGTTACCAATGCTGTTTCTTCTGTAAAAGCAGAAGCGATAAAAGATATGCCTTCTACCAATGCTGCAGAAGCAATACAGGGAAGAATGGCTGGAGTACAGGTTTCCCTGAGTGAAGGTTCGCCGGGAGCCGATGTAGATATTGTAGTAAGAGGAGGAAACTCCATTACAGGGAGCAATGCTCCTTTATATATTGTGGATGGTGTACAGATGGATAACGCGCTTTCCATCCTTTCTCCTAAGGAAATTCAATCGATTGAAGTGTTAAAAGATGCATCTTCAACAAGTATTTACGGAGCAAGAGGAGCCAATGGTGTTGTCCTTATTACCACAAAAGGAGGGCGTAAGAGAGCAAAAACTTCAATTAATTACAACGGATTTTTAGGGGTTAGAAAAATTCAGAATACAATTGATGTTCTGGATCCTTATCAGTACGTCCTGTATCAGTATGAAGTGTACAATAAAGGCGGTGTACAGACCGATATTGATGCTTTTAAAACAAGATACGGAACTTTTGCCGATCTTGAAAAATACAAATCTGTAAAAAAGAGAGACTGGCAGGATGAAGTTTTCGGAAGAGAAGCATTCAACTTTACGCATAATCTTTCTGTAACGGGAGGCTCAGACAATTCTTCTTTCTCATTATCCTTAAATAATGTACAGGAAGACGGAATTATGATCGGTTCCGGATTTAAAAGGAATATGGCAAACTTTAAGTATGATTATGATGTTTCTAAAGCAATCAGCATCACATTAAATGCCAGATACAGCCGACAGATGATCTACGGAGCGGGAACTTCTTCCACCGGTTCGCAAAGTACCAACAGATTGAGAAATGCCGTAAGATATCAGCCGTTTGAAGGCGGTTCCAATGTAAATGTAGATGAATTCGATCCTTTATTTGCCAACGAAACCAATCTTGTAAATCCTATTCTTTTAGCCAATAATGAAGTAAAGGACAACGGAAGAAACGACCTTCTTTTAAACGGGATTATCGAATACAGAATCAACAAAGATTTCACTTTCAGAAGTGTAATCGGATATGTACAGAGAGACGAGATGGTGAATCAGTTTTCCGGACCGGTTACGTCTCTTGCAAGACAAAACAACGATCAGCCTGTTGTTTTCATGAGCAAGGCACAATCCAGAAGAATCACAAATACCAATACATTAAATTTCAGAAAAACTTTCGGAAATCATAAACTGGATTTACTGGCGGGACAGGAAACTGTGAAAACAGATGCAGAATCTTTAACGATGAACATCAAATGGTTCCCGAAATCCATCAGCGCACAAGAGGCATTTGCCAATATTCAGGCAGCTTCTCCTCCATCGGGACAAGTTCAGGACATCCCGAAAACAAACGTTTTACCGGATCGTCTGGTTTCATTTTTTGCAAGAGCCAACTATATTTTTAACAACAAATATATCTTTACTGCTTCCATGAGAGCGGATGGTTCCAGTGTATTCGGACCGGGAAACCGATGGGGCTATTTTCCGGCTGCTTCGGTTGCATGGAAAGTAAGTGAAGAAAATTTCCTGAAAGACAGTAAAGTTGTGAGCGAATTAAAACTTCGTGCAGGATACGGTTTATCCGGAAACAACAGAATACCTGCATTTTTATACAGTACGTTTTTCACAACCTCGTCAGATTACGGATATGCATTCGGAAACAATGTAACACCGGGGGCTACAACAGGAGCGATTATGTCTAACCTTAATGTAAAATGGGAATCGGCGGCTTCTAAAAATATCGGGGTAGATTTTGGATTATTCAACAGCAGAGTATACGGAACAGTAGATGTTTATCAGACCGATACAAAAAATCTTTTGCTGCTGGCTAAAATTCCTCAGACGTCAGGGTATGAATATCAGTATCAAAACTCAGGAAGCACATCCAATAAAGGAATTGAATTTTCTGTAGGAGCTTCGATCATCAACAAAGAAAATTTTAACTGGAAAATAGACGCGAATATCTCTGCCAACAAAAATGTGATAAAAAGTTTAGGAAACAGTGCTTCTGCAAGTGCGAATTCTTACTTATATCCTTCCGGATGGCAAAATAACCTGAATGATTTCCTTGTACAGGTCGGAAAACCGGTAGGAACATATTGGGGCTATATTACCGCAGGAAGATATGAAATAAGCGATTTCGATTATAATCCTACCACTCAGGTTTATACTTTAAAAGCCGGAATTCCAAGTTCTGCAGCAGCAGCAAACGGAGCGAAAGCTGTACAGCCGGGAGATCTTAAACTTGCAGACCTTAACGGTGACGGAATTATCGATAATAAGGATATGACGGATCTTGGAAATGCGCAGCCTAAATTTTACGGAGGTTTCAACCAGACATTCCGATACAAAAACTGGGACATGAGTTTAATGTTCAACTTCTCTGTAGGAAATAAAGTATATAACGCGAACAAAATAGAATATTCTACACAGTATCTTTACCGGGACAACAATATGCTGGCTGAAGTTGCCAACCGATGGAGATGGTTTGATGATGCAGGAAATAAAGTGAATGATCCTACCGCTCTTGCAGCTTTAAATGCCAATACAACAGGATTTACACCGCCTGCCGGAGCTTACTTCCTTCATTCTTACGCTATTGAAGACGGTTCTTTCCTGAGACTGAACAACGTTACAATAGGATATTCTTTAGGAAAAGATTTCACCAAACAATTGGGATTATCCAATTTCAGATTGTATTTTACGATGAACAACCTGTTCACGATTACAGGGTATTCCGGATATGATCCTGAAGCCAACACAAGAAGAAATCCTTTAACACCGGGGGTAGATTATGCAGCGTATCCGCGAAGCAGATTTATTTTATCAGGAGTTGATATCACTTTTTAAACCTAATATTATGAAGAAAAATAAATTTTTAGCCATTCTTTTTTCTGTCATCGGAATATTTTCTCTGAATTCTCTTAATTCCTGCGAAGAATATTTAGATGTAGAAAGCTTATCCAATACTTCAGAAAAACAGCAGTTTGATTCCGCGGCAGATACATTTTCTGCTTTGGTCGGAGTCTACAACGCAACCATGGGAGACAACACCTACGGACAGAGAATGAACCTGATTCTTTCGCAATCCGGAGACGATATGAGAACTTCGGGAGATTATAACGCAAACGACCGAAGAGGGGTAAGCTGTTTCGGAGCCATTCCAACAAATACTGAGCTTTTAAGACCGTTTTTAGATACGTACGCAGGAATTGAAAGAGCCAATCTGGTGATTAAAAACATTCCGCTTTCTCCTGTGTATCAGACGGGTTCAGCAGCAGATAAAAAATTAATGGACAGATATTTGGGAGAAGCTTTAACTTTAAGAGCACACTTCTATCATGATCTGATCAAAAACTGGGGCGACGTTCCTTTTCAGGATGTTCCTTCTGCTGATCTTCCGAGCGTGTATCTGCCAAAAACAGACAGAGATGTTATTTATGATAAAATTCTGGACGATCTTTTAAAAGCGGAAAGTTTAGTTCCGTGGAGATCCGAAGGCGGAACTACCGCTCAGAGAATTTCGAAAGCAGCCGTAAAAGGATTAAGAGCAAGAATTGCACTGGCAAGAGCCGGATATTCATTAAGAAGAAGCCCACAACAGATGATGCAGGGTTCCAATCCTCAGAAATATTATCAAATTGCTTATGACGAATGCAAAGACATCATCAATTCCGGACAGCATCAGTTGAATCCGAGTTATGAAGGATTATTCAGATCACTTCATACTAACAGCGCAGATACATCCAACGAAATAATTTATGCCATCGGAGCTTTCGGAGGAAACTCCAGAACAGACAGTAAAATCGGATATTACAACGGTTTAAGACATGATGATACCGACTGGAAATCTTCCGGAGGAATCAGCGCAATTCCTGTTTATTTCTATGAATTTACAAAGTATGACCTGAGAAGGGATGTAAATATTGCCATCTTCAGGGTAAATACTTCAAAGCAGGAAGAGCTTCAGACTTCCATCAACTGGAACGATGGAAAATTCAGAAAATCGTGGACTTCCATCACCGGAACTTCACAAAACCTTGGAATCGACTGGCCTTTGCTGAGATATGCAGATATTTTATTAATGTTTGCGGAAGCCGATAATGAGCTTAATAACGGACCTTCTGCACAGGCAATCAATGCAGTTCTTTCGGTAAGACAGAGAGCCTATGCAGGAAATTTAAGTCAGGTGGGAACCATTCCGACCGACAAAACAGGATTCTTTAATTATATCGTTAAAGAAAGACAACTGGAATTCGGAGGTGAAGGTCTCAGAAAATACGATCTGATCCGCTGGAATCTTTTAGAAACGAAAATCAACGAAACAAGAGCCAAGCTTACCCAGTTTATGAACGGTACAGGAGCTTATGCCAACGTTCCTGAGTATATTTTCTACAAAAAAGTAGCCTATACTCCTACAAAAACAGCACAGCAAAACGTAACTGACATCGATTTCTACACTGCAGCCGGAGTTGCCAAAGCAGACATTTTCTACAGCCCGAACCAAAGTGTTGCAACGCCTTCCGGATACACAAAAGTAAACTGGAGACTGGCGATGACGCAACCTTACATCAGTGGAGATCCTGTGAAAAGTTATGCCTATTATTTTCAGGCCAACAGAAAGGAATTACTGCCGATTGCTTTAGACGTAATCAACTCCAATTATAATCTTACACAGGATTATGGGTATTAGAAAATAGTTCACATTTATATCAGAAAAATACAGGCTTCATCTCCAAAGTGGAGTCTGTATTTTAATCAAAAAAAATTTCAATGAAAGCTTCCTTTTTTCTTAAAAATTTAAATTCTTTTTTTGCTTTTCTGATCGTATTGCTCAGTTTTCTTTCTTTTAAAGCCAATGATAAAACCATCGTGGTTTCAAAAGACGGAAAAGGAAATTTCTCCACCATTCAGCAAGCCATCAATGCAGCAGAAAACGGATCTTCCGTAAGAACGAAAATTGTAGTAAAAGAAGGAATTTACAAAGAAAAAATTACCATTCCGGAAACAAAAGGCGCTATTTTGCTCGAAGGTGAAAATCCTGAAAAAACCATCATCACCTACGATGATTTTGCATCAAAAAAGAATCCGGAAGGAAAAGAATTCGGAACTACAGGTTCTTCAACGGTTTTTATTTATTCAAATGATTTTACGGCAAAAAATATTTCATTCGAAAACAGCTCAGGAAAAGTAGGACAGGCAGTTGCTGTTTTAACGACGGGCGACCGAATAGCTTTTGAAAACTGCAGATTCTTAGGAAATCAGGACACCTTGTATTTAAAAGGCGTTCAGGATTCATCAGACAAAACAAAGCCTTCCAGAAATTATTTTAAAAACTGCTACATCGAAGGAACAACCGACTATATTTTCGGAGCAGGAAACGCTGTTTTTGAGGATTGTATCATCTATTCCAAAGAATCGGCAAGCTACATTACCGCGGCTTCTACTCCACAGGAAAACGAATTCGGATTTGTTTTTATCAATTCAAAAATAGAAGGAAACGCAAAAGAAAGTTCAGTCTATTTAGGAAGACCGTGGAGACCATTTGCAAAGACCGTTTACCTCAATTGTGAGATGAATTCCACCATCCAACCGGAAGGATGGCACAACTGGAACAAGTCTGATGCAGAACAGACCACATTTTATGCAGAATTTAACTCAAAAGGAAATGGTTCAGATCGCTCGAAAAGAGTATCATGGTCGCATCAGCTAACCAAAACCGAAGCCAAAAAATATACAAGAGAACAGGTCTTAAAAGGAAAAGACAACTGGAATCCGCTAATAAATCTTAAATAAATATTGTAACCACCACAATTTTTCAGCAATGAAAAAATACATCACAAAACTTTTTATCGCAGGAATTTTCAGCATTGCAACCAGTGCCGAAGCGCAGAATATTCTCAGCTTTCCCGGCGCCGAAGGTTTTGGAAGATACACAACAGGCGGTCGCGGCGGAAAAGTCTATTTCGTCACCAAACTTACAGATGACGGTTCAGAAGGTACTTTAAGGTATGCTTTAAACCAGAAAGGAGCAAGATACATTGTCTTTAAAACAGGCGGAACCATTTATCTGGATTCTCCGTTAAAAATAAAAGAGGGTAACGTTACGATTGCCGGACAAACCGCTCCCGGAGACGGAATTACGGTTGCCAATTATGAAACCTTCGTTGCGGCAGATAACGTGGTGATCCGTTACATCCGTTTCAGAATGGGCGATCAGAAAAAGTTTGAAGGCGATGCTTTCGGAGCGAGATTTATTAAAAATCTTATCGTCGATGACTGTTCAATGAGCTGGTCTACAGATGAAACCGTTTCTGTATATGCCAATGAAAATACAACCGTACAGTGGTGCATCATTGCGGAAAGTTTAAGGAATTCCGTTCATCAGAAAGGCGCTCACGGATATGGCGGAATTGCGGGCGGAAAATACGCAAGTTTTCATCATAATCTGTACGCGCATCACGACAGCAGAAATCCCAGACTGGGAGAATATGCGGGAAGTAAATTTGCATTGACGGATCTTACCGATTTCAGGAATAATGTGATCTACAACTGGGGACACAACAGCATTTATGGCGGTGAAGGGATGAATGTTAACATCATCAATAATTACTATAAACCCGGACCTGCAACCCTCAGCAGACAACGGATTGTTGCTATTGATAAAAATGAAAAACCGGAAACCGAAGTGTATAACATATGGGGAAAATACTACATAAACGGAAATGTAATTGAAGGAAATCCTGAAGTTTCAAAAGACAACTGGACTCAAGGAGTTTTTGCACAGATAAAGCCGTCTTACCACCTTACGGATCAGGATAAAAACAAAATAAAAATCAATCAGCCTCACGACATTCAGAATAACATAAAAACACATTCTGCAAAAGAAGCTTACGAAAAAATAGTACAGATCGCTGGAACTGCTTTAATAAGAGACGCTGTCGATTTACACATTCTAAAAGACGTAAAAAACGGAAGTTTTACCTACGAAGGTTCAAAAGGAAGCACAAACGGAATTATAGACTCGCAGAAAGATGTCGGCGGATTTCCTGATTTGAAACCGGGAACTGCGCTACCCGATTCTGACCATGACGGAATGCCTAACGAATGGGAAATTAAAAACAAACTGAATCCTGAAGCTGCTAATGCCAACGGAAAAGATCTGGATAAAAACTATGACAATATTGAAGTTTACTTTAATGATCTCGTGAAAAACATAACCGGACAACAATAAAGCAATAACAATGAAACTTTTATTGAAAACAGTGATCTAATAAAATGTATATGAAATTGAATGTATTTAAAATAATAGCTGCAGCAGTATTGGTGTCCTCAAATTTTCAGGCTCAGAATTCTGTTATTCAAAAGATCAGAAGCAATCCTAAAGCTCCCTTCTCTTATGCAGAACTTGCAGTGAAAGAAGGCGGAAAATGGGATGGCGACAAATACATCGGCGGAACTTTCAAAAACGTTCAGGAACTCACAATTCCGGAATCGCATACCGATCATTCCACCTACATCAGATACGAAGGCATCGGTCTGGAAAACAACCAGATCGGATACCGCTTATATCTCGACTGGAGAAATGCAACAGATATTTTTGGTAAAAAAGTAAACACTCTGGTTTTACCGGAAGTCGGACAGGACGGTTTTGAATCGTACCATCACGATGCAGCCTGGGGACAGGATATTCTGAAATCCGGACGTACCATCGGAATTGGCTCCTACGGAAGATACGATGAGCAGAATGATTTTGTTGAAACATTTAAAATCGTAAAAAGTACCGCCGCGAAAGTGGTGAATGAAAAAGAACAGTCTTATGCAACCATCGAATACAAAGGCTGGAAAACATGGGGCGATGCCATTGATCTTGCTTCAAAACTTACCATTTTCAATAAAGACCGTTTTGTAAAAGTGGATTTAAATCTCAGTAATTCTATTTCAGGGTTATGCACCGGAATTGTTGCCATGAAAAATATTCCGTTAAAACAGGGAATCAGCAAAAATAAAAAATGGGCTTACATTGCAACTTACGGTAACCAGACCGAAACCCAAAAAGACGATAATCTCGGAATGGCAGTCTTCTACCCTCTTGAAAGTCTTGATAAATATATAAAGACAAAATCTACGCATACCGTAGTTTTCAAGAAGACAAAGAATGTTTCCTATTACTTTTTAGGAGCATGGTCTCTGGAACCGAACGGTTTAAAAACTGAAGAAGCTTTTTATCAGGATTTAGATCAAAAACTGGAAGTTTTAGATAAAAATAATCAACTTTAACGTTTACAATCATGAATTTCATTACTCAGCATATCAAACTATTCACCCTTGTCGCTTTGAGTTCGGGAATTTTTTCTACCTGTGCGCAGACAAAAACTCCGGTTAACGCTTCAATTCAGAAACAATCTTCAAATTCCGGAAAAAAAGTTCCCCTCAATCTGAAATGGTCAGAAAGAATGCTGCTGTCCGAAATGCACCGTTTTCCTGAGGCATGGATGCTGGATTTCAGCAAAACCCCGAAATGGACGTATCCTACTGCCATTGTTCTGGATGGTGCAGAAAAATTGTATACCAAAACAGGCAAAAAAGAATACTACAACTACATCAGCGAATTTGGCGAAAAGCTCATTCAGGAAGACGGAACCATCATTACCTATGAGCTTGATAAGTATAATATTGATATGCTGAACAGCGGAAACGTTCTCCTCTATCTTTACGAAAAAGAAAAAAAAGAAAAATACCTGAAAGCACTTCAGACGCTTCGTCTTCAGATAGACGGACAGCCAAGAACGAAAGAAGGTTCTTTCTGGCACAAAAAAATCTATCCTTATCAGGTATGGCTGGATGGTTTATACATGGGAATGCCTTTCTACACACATTATACACACGACTTCGTGAAAGGAGCCGACGCTTCAAAAGCCTATGATGACATCCTTTTACAGTTCGATTCTGTTCAGGAGCATCTTCTCGATAAAAAAACAGGTCTTCTCTATCATGCATGGGACGAAAGCAAAAAAGAAGCTTGGGCAGACAAAGAAACCGGACTGTCGCAGAATTTCTGGGGAAGAGCAATGGGATGGTACGGAATGGCAATGGTAGACGTTTTGGATTATCTGCCAAAAGATCATCCCGGAAGACCCAAATTAATTTCTTACATTAAATCTTATACCGATGCCATCATTAAAGTTCAGGATAAAAACAGCGGACTGTGGTATCAGGTTTTGAATAAAGCAGGAGAAAAAGGAAATTACACCGAAGCAACTGCCTCATCCATGTTTGTTTACACTATCATCAAATCTGTGAACAACGGTTATTTGCCGAAATCCTATAAAACGTATGCTAAAAAAGGCTACGACGGAATCATTAAAAATTTAATCACTGTTGATGAAAACGGAGTGGTAAATTTAAATAAATGCTGTGCAGTCGCGGGTTTGGGCGGAAAACCTTATCGCGACGGTTCTTACGAATATTACATTAATGAAGAAATCCGTTCCAATGACGCCAAAGGAACAGGGCCATTCATTCTGGCAAGTCTGGAGTTTGAAAAATAATACTTAAAACCATTGAGATGAGGTTAAGAAGAATTTTAAAGTATAGCTAATCTTAACTACACTAAACTCCTTAATAAATCTTAATGGTTAAGAAATTTTCAACAACTATCATTTGCTGAGTAAATAGTTTATGCTGAGCTTGTTAAAGTACCATTGCGACTGGAAAATGTACAGTAAGCAATTAAAAAAAATCTTTTCGCTTATGGCGTTAAAACCAGATTAAAAATCTGATGTATGAAAACAAAAAATATTTTAAATATACTTTCAATAGCTATTTTTTCCATTGTATCAAATTATTTGAGCGCACAGGAAAAAAATTACGTTTCCGAAGTATGGACTGCCGATCAGGGAAAAAACTATAGAAATCCCGTTCTGTATGCAGACTATTCCGATCCGGATGTGATTCGTGTGGGAGATGATTATTACATGACGGCTTCAAGTTTCAATGAAACTCCCGGTTTGCCGATTCTTCATTCAAAAGATATGGTGAACTGGAAACTGGTGAATTATGCCATTCAGGATATTTTGCCGAAAGAACATTTTTCAACCCCGAAACGAGGCGACGGAATCTGGGCTCCGAGCATAAGATTTCACAACGGCGAATTTTATATTTACTGGGGCGATCCCGATTTCGGAATCTATATGGTGAAAACCAAAGATCCGCTGGGAAAATGGGACGAACCTGTTTTAGTAATGCAAGGAAAAGGACTGATAGATTCCTGTCCGTTCTGGGATGAAGACGGAAATGCCTATCTGGTTCATGGCTGGGCGGGAAGCCGTGCCGGAGTAAAAAGCATTTTAACATTAAATAAAATGAATCCGGAAGGAACAAAAGTGCTGGATAAAGGCGTTCACATTTTTGACGGTCACGATGCTCATCCCACTGTTGAAGGTCCCAAAATGTATAAAAGAAACGGCTATTACTATATTTTTGCTCCGGCAGGCGGCGTTGCTACAGGTTGGCAATTGGTATTGAGATCAAAAAATATATACGGACCTTACGAAGAAAAAATTGTACTGGAACAGGGTTCCACAAAAATAAACGGTCCGCATCAGGGAGCGTGGGTAGATACACCTTCAGGAGAAGACTGGTTTTATCACTTTCAGGATGTGGATGCGGGAGGAAGAATTATCCATCTGCAACCTGTAAAGTGGGAAAAAGACTGGCCTTTTATCGGAATTGACCATAATAAAAACGGAATTGGCGAACCTGTTTTAACGTATAAAAAACCAAACGTAGGACAATTCTATCCTATCGTTACCCCGCCCGAAACCGATGAATTTGATGGTGAAAAATTAGGATTACAATGGCAGTGGAGTGCAAATGAAAATATCGTATGGTCTTCCAAACTTCCCGGACAAAAGTTTTTAAGATTATTTTCCATGAAATTTCCCGAAAGTGAAAACAACCTTTGGAATGTCCCGAATCTGTTAACTCAGAAATTTCCGGCGCCCAATTTCGCAGCTTCCACAAAAGTTAAATTAACGCCCGAAGAAGCCAAAGAAGGAAAAACTGCAGGACTTTTGGTGATGGGACTGGATCATCAGTCCATCGTGATTACCAACAAACCGGATGGATTTTATGTACAGTTAAGAAGATCCGAAAAAGCAGATAAAGGCGGCGAGGAAAATATTTTATTTGAAACAAAATTAAAAAACAACGAAGTCTATCTGAAAGTAAATGTAAACGAACCGAATGGTTTATGCCAGTTCAGCTACAGCGAAAACGGAAAAAATTTCATCAAAACAGGTGATCTTTTTCAGGCAAAACCCGGAAAATGGATCGGAGCCAAAGTTGGGTTGTACAGCATCAGTACATCAAAGGCACCTCGAGGCGGATATGCCGATTTTGACTGGTTCAGAATCACCAAGAATTAATTTTTATTTGATTAAAAAAATCTGCTCCATCTGCAACATCTGCGAGTGAAAAAATTACAATCAGATCCTTCGTTCTATTTCATTCAGCAATGACATTGTACAAAAAAAATTTAGTTAGAATCAATGAATAGGAAAATTTACAATATAGTTTCATTTTTAATCGTCGTTTTGCTGTTGTCGGGATGCAAATCTCAGAACACTACAGCAGCAAAACACGTTAAAAAGATTACCCATATTTATCTCATCGGAGATTCCACCATGGCAGATTACACCGGAAACTACGAACCCGGAAAAGATTATATGAAAGTAAGATATCCCATTACAGGATGGGGACAGGTTTTTCAACCGTTTTTTATGAAAGACAGTTTGGCTTCTTTAAAACCTGCCATTTCAGCGGACTCCGTGGAAATTATCGACAAAGCACATGGCGGAAGAAGCACGCGTACATTTTTTCAGGAAGGAAGATGGAGAGAGGTGTACGAACATTTACAGCCGGGTGATTATGTCATCATGCAGTTTGGACATAACGACAGTTCGGAAAAACATCCGGAACGGTACGTAAACATTCAGGGATACAAAGAATTCTTAAGATTATTTGTAACGCAGACGAAGCAGAAAGGAGCAAATCCTGTTATTTTAACTCCCGTTGCCAGAAATTACCCATGGAAAGACGGAAAATTGGAAAATGTACACGGCGAATACGGCAAAGCTCCTATTGAAATTGCTAAAGAAATGAACGTTCCGTATATTGATCTGAATACATTATCTATGGAATATTTTACCGGAAAAGGACAGGATTTTACCACAACTCATTACTTTATGAATCTTCCGGAAAATGTATACGAAGCCTATCCGAAAGGTCAGAAAGACAACACTCATTTTCAGCCCGAAGGAGCAAAAGTAGTAGCATCCATTGTTTATCAGGAATTTAAAAAAATAATTAAAACTCAAAAATAATAAAATGAAGAAGACTTTTAAAGTGATCGGTTTAGCAGCAGCAATGCTATTTTCAGGGCAAATCTGTGCTCAGAATTCTGATATTTATAAAAATATTGAGTTTAAAATGCCGCAGGTTGCAGAAACTTCATTTGCAGCCAACACCGTTTCCATCACACAATACGGTGGAATTGCAGGCGGAAATGTAAAAAATACAGAAGCTTTTAAAAAAGCAATTGAAGATCTGAGCAAAAAAGGAGGCGGAAAATTAGTCGTTCCCCGCGGAATGTGGCTTACCGGTCCCATCGTCTTGAAAAGCAACATTAATCTTCATGTAGAGGAAGGAGCGATGATTATCTTCAGTAAAGATAAAAATGATTATCCGTTGGTAGATGTAAGTTTCGAAGGATTGAATACAACGCGTTGCCAGTCTCCAATTTCGGCAAAAAATGCAACAAATATTGCCATTACAGGAAAAGGAATAATCGACGGAAGCGGTGATGCATGGAGAGCCATCAAAAAAAGCAAAGTTTCTGAATCTGAATGGAAAGAAATTGTAAAATCCGGCGGAATTGTATCTTCTGACGGCAAAAACTGGTATCCTTCGGAAAGCTATAAAAAAGGATTGGAAAGCAGCTCCAACTTCAATGTTCCCGACAAGATTTCCAAAGAGGAATTGATTACTGTGAAAGATTTTCTCCGTCCGGTAATGGTAAGTCTGGTGGAATGCGACAAAGTTTTGCTGGACGGACCGACCTTCCAGAATTCTCCGGCATGGAATCTTCATCCTTTGATGTGTTCCAATGTCATTTTAAGGAATCTTACCATCCGAAACCCATGGTTTTCTCAAAATGGAGACGGTCTGGATCTGGAATCCTGCAAAAATGTTCTGATCTACGACAATACCTTTGATGTGGGAGATGATGCCATCTGTATAAAATCCGGAAAAGACAAAGACGGAAGAAAAAGAGGAATGCCAACTGAAAATGTTATCATTAAAAACAATATTGTGTACCACGGTCACGGAGGTTTCGTCATCGGCAGTGAAATGTCTGGCGGAGCAAGAAATATCCACGTTTCAGACTGTACTTTCATCGGAACAGATATCGGGCTTCGTTTCAAAACCACGCGCGGAAGAGGAGGAATTGTGGAAAATATTTACATAAAAAATATTGATATGATTAATATTCCGACTCAGGTTATAGGCTTCAATATGTTCTACGAAGGCGCATCTCCGGTTCTGGAAGACGGGCAGAAACAGGAAGGCAACAAAGCTCCGGAAAAAGTATATCCCGTAACGGAAGAAACGCCGGTTTTCAGAAATATTTTCTTTAAAAACATTACAGCAGCCAATTCCGATGAAGCGATTACTTTATTCGGTTTAGCTGAAATGAATCTTAAAAATATTGTGATTGAAGATTCTCAGTTTGATACCCGAAAAGCTTTAACCATAGTAGATGCAGACGGAATTCAGTTAAAAAATGTAAAGCTGAAATATTCCGAAAGAACGGGAGCAACGATCTACAACAGTAAAAACATCAATCTTTCAACCGTAAAGTTTGATTCGGCAAATAAACCTGTTGTAAAAGTGTTAGGAAATAAAACAGGTGCAGTCTTATTACCGAAAGAAATTACATCTGATAAAAACTCGCTTTCTATCGGAACGGATGTAACGAAAAATGCAGTTAAATAGTGTATCAATAATTTAAACCATTAAGATCAATTAAGCTGTTAAGACAGATAAGATCGCTTTATTTTAAGATAAAATCATACTGATTTTCTTAATAAAACTTAACCTCTTCAATCTCCTTAATGGTTTAAAAATTTAAAATTTGACAACATGATGTTTAACCGAAAACATACTTATATTTCTATTTTTTTTATGGGGACAATGGCATTCGGACAGGTAAATCGACCGAATGCTACTCCCTATACCAACGAAGGAACATTTGAAAAATTCAAAAAAAAATATCCGTTTATAACTCCGATTGACCGTCCGGTTCCTCAAAATATCAGAATCGAAAAAGATGTAGAATATAAAAAAATCAACGGAATTTCTCTGAAAGCGGATGTGTATTATCCTTTATATCAGAATAAAAAATATCCCGGAATTGCAATGGTTCATGGTGGCGGATGGATTTCAGGAAGTAAGGAAAACGAAAAATTCATGGCGATGGAACTCGCTTCAAAAGGTTATGTGGTGATTGCCATCGGTTATCGTCTGGCTGATGCTGCGAAATTTCCTGCCGGAGTGGAAGACATCGAAACCGGAATTGAATGGCTGAAGAAAAACCATAAAAAATATTCTTTAGACCGAAATAAAATAGCGGTTCTGGGAGAATCTGCCGGAGCGCAGATCGCCACTTTGGTCGGTGTAAAATCAAAAAATAAAATTCAGGCAATCGTAAATGTAGACGGAATTGTTTCTTTTATTCATCCCGAAGCGGAAGAAAGTACCTACGCTTCCTATTGGCTGAACGGAGACAGAGAAAGCAATTTAAAAAACTGGACAGCCGCTTCTCCGTTGGAATTTGTGGATCAAAATACCCCTCCTACTCTTTTCATCAACAGTTCGCAGCCACGATTTCATGCCGGAAGAGACGATATGATGAAAAAACTGAAGAGTTATAATATTTGGACGGAATTTCATGAGATTAAAAATACGCCACACTCCTTTTGGTCGGCAGAACCATGGTTTACGGAAACATTGAATCTGACTGTTGATTTTTTAGATAAAGTTTTGAAATAGTGATCTTAAACGCAAAGTTTTTATTAATAGATATGTTAAATTTTAAGGAGCAAAGATGAATCAACAAGTTGATTTGATGAAGTTATCGTCATAGCTTGGCGAAGCAAATTTTATTTGCCTTTACTCCCTAAAAATTATGAGGCTTTACAAAAATCTTTGCGTCAAAAAAATAATTCAAACTATGAAAAAATTATTTTTAATCTTTCTCATTTCGATGGCAAATTTGCTGTTTGCCGGAAATGATCCGTATATCAAAATTACCGTTGCAAAAGACGGAAGCGGAGATTTCATCTCGATTCAGAAAGCCATTAATTCCATCAGAGATTTGGGTGCGGAAGAAGCTTTAATTTTAATAAAATCAGGAACCTATCATGAAAAAGTGGTGATTCCTTCTTCAAAACATAAAATTACGCTGGAAGGCGAAAATAAAGATAATACCATAATTACCAACAATGATTTTTCAGGAAAACCGGATTCTTTCAATGAAAAGATGACCACGTTTAATTCTTATACGTTATTGGTGATGGGAGATGACATAAAAATCAGCAATATAACGATTCAGAATACTTCCTGTAATGAAGGACAGGCGGTTTCACTTCATGTGGAAGGTGATCGTTTTATCATTAAAAACTCGATTATTTCAGGTTGTCAGGACACCGTTTATTCCGCAACCAATCACAGCCGACAGTATTTTGAAAACTGCTTTATTGAAGGAACGACTGATTTTATTTTCGGACAGGCAACCGTTGTTTTTAAGAACTGTACGATTAAAAGTTTAGCCGATTCGTTCATCACGGCAGCCGCAACGGAAGCAGACAGAAAGCATGGTTTCGTGTTTTTCGACTGTATATTAACTGCAAAAGAAGGCATTACCAAAGTGTATTTAGGCAGACCTTGGAGACCTTACGCAAAAACAGTTTTCATCAATACAGAAATGGGAAAACATATCCTTCCAGAAGGTTGGAATCCGTGGAAAGGCGACAAAATGTTTCCCGATAAAGAAAAAACAGCCTATTACGCGGAATTCGGAAGCAAAGGAGAAGGCGGAAATACTTCAAAACGCGTAAACTGGTCGCATCAGCTCACAAAAAAAGATCTGAAAAATTATACCGTAGAAAAAATTTTTGATGGCTGGAATCCTGAAGATAAGTAATGAGTAATTGATAATGAGTAATGATTACCATTCGCTAAATCGACATAGGAAAATGAGTGTTTAGAAAATTAATTCTGTGAACGTTAAGAAAATTCTATTGTTTGAGCGCGACCAAAATACTGAATAAAAGACAAACATCAAATTCGCGCGAGTTCTAGGATTTTTAGTGAATAGAAATAATTTTTAGCGGAAGTTTCCAGGTCTTGAACTTTTGATTCTTTTGTTTCCAAGACAAAAGAATATAAATTAAAAAATTTATTTAAAATGAAGAAAATACTTTTATTTTTTAGCATCGCAGTTTCAACTTTAATGATGGCTCAGCAAAAACCCACTCTTTTCTTAATCGGAGATTCTACCATGGCTAATAAAGAAAATCCTGACAAAAATCCGGAACATGGATGGGGACAGGTTTTCCCCCAGTTTTTAACCAACGGAATTGAAATACAGAATCATGCGGTGAACGGAAGAAGTTCCAAAAGTTTCAGAACGGAAGGACGATGGGATCAGGTGGAAAAACAACTGAAAAAAGGAGATTTCGTCATTATACAGTTTGGTCATAACGATCAGAAAATCAAAGACTCTACAAAGTTTACCAATCCTTACACACAGTACAGAGCGAATCTTGAACGATATGTGAATGAAGCCAGAGCAAAAGGGGCGATTCCTGTTCTGATGACTTCCATTGTAAGAAGAAACTTCAACGAAAACGGAGTATTGATCGATACGCATAAGGAATATCCTCTGGTTGTAAGAATGGTCGCAAATGATCTGAAAGTTCCTTTTGTGGATATGCAGTTGTTAACAGAACAGATGGAAATTTCTTACGGCCCTGAAAATTCAAAAAAACTTCATCTGTATTATAAAGAAAGCGAAGATCCGTATTATCCTAAAGGAAAAGAAGATGACACGCATTTATCGAAATTGGGAGCGGAAACGGTGGCTAAATTAGCCACGAAAAGTTTAAAGGCATTAAAAATAGGGTTGGAAAAGTATATTAAATAATAGAGATCCCGCTGATTATGCGGATTATACATATTAAAATTATTTTAAAGATCTGCTCAATCAGCAAAATCTGCGCAAGAACAACATAAAATCAATCAATACATTAGATTTCTCCTTCCTCGAAATGATAGGATGTAAAAATTAGTTTAATAAAAATTGAAAAAGCAATAAGATGAAATTCAAAAAAGAGCCTTTCTTAGATGGGAATTCTGAATGGGAAGATTTGGGAGACGGCGTTTCCAGACAGTTCGTCGGATATAATTCCCAGGTCATGATGGTGATTGTACAATTTGAGAAAAATGCTATCGGTGCATTACATAATCATTTTCATTCTCAGATCACGTATGTTGCGGAAGGAAAATTTGAAGTTACGGTTGATGGTGAAATGAAAATTTTACAGAAAGGCGACGGATTTTTTGCGCAACCCAATATTTTTCATGGGGTGAAATGTCTCGAAGCAGGAAAACTGATTGATGCGTTTGCTCCTTTCAGAGAAGATTTTATTAAAGATGAGTTTTCGGACTAAATTCAAGTTCGGGATTTAATTTCCACCTCAAATACAACAATCTGTTTTTCAGATAAATAAAACATTTACCAAACAGCTAATATTTTTTTCCTGAAGATATTCCGTTCATCAGACTTGATCTGTAATACCGGATCATCTTTGGGATTTTTATTTATTATTTAACTTCAGTTCGGGATAAGAAATAAATTTAAAAAATTGATTTATAGAATTATATTAATTTATCGCAAAGAAAAACAAAAGATTTTTTTACTTATTGAGAGTTGGTAAGCTAAAAAAAAGGCACTTCGTTTATTTAAAAAAGACAAAAATGGTATTACTTTGATCAATTTTACGCCTTTGTATATCTTAAAAGCAGAATTCCTGATAATTGAATCTCTTTGTTTAACCTTGCATTTAAGAAGACTTATCCCGAACTCAGGTTATTTAAAAAGTAAATAAATTTTATACATTAAATAAAATGCAACCGATTAACTAAATTAAATAATTAATATTATAATTATATAAATATGGATATTTTAAAATATAAATTATTTAATTGAAGTATTTGTAATTTCGAATCCTATCATAATTAAAAACAATTACTTACTATGAAACAAACATTTAAAGCTGCTTTTGCTACGGCAGCTCTCTGTTCGGTTTTTGCCTTAACCGGATGCGGACAGGAAGAAATTAAATCTGATTTGTCCGAAAACAACAGTGACCTGAACATGAGAAGTGAACTGGTTGCGAGTGCGGTAATTCCGTTAGCCGATTGTTCTGCTCCGGGATGGGCTTCACAAAACGGCGGAACTACAGGAGGCGGAACTGCCGCTGAAACTACCGTTACCAACTACGCCCAGTTAAAAGCTGCCATAGAAAATTCTGCGGTAAAAGTAATTAAAGTAACCGGAACCATTACTGTTTCAGCACGTTTATCGTTTCAGGATCAGACAGGAAAAACAATCTACGGAACGAGTGGTGCAAAATTAGTTTCTACCGATCAGACGAAAGATGGTTCAGGAATCATCAACATCAAAAGATGCAATAATATCATCATCAGAAACCTGATCTTTGAAGGTCCCGGAGCTTATGATACAGATGGCTGGGACAATGCTATTCTGGACGACTGCCGAAATGTATGGATCGATCACTGTGAATTCAGAGACGGAGTAGACGGAAATTTTGATATTAAAAATAAATCTGATTTTGTAACGGTATCCTACACGAAATTCCATTATCTGAAACCTCCGAAAGCAGGAGGATCGGGAGGAACAGACGATCACAGATTCTCCAACCTGATCGGTTCCAGCGACGGTGCAACAGCAGATGCAGGAAAACTGAATGTAACTTTTGTTCGTTGCTGGTGGGCTCCGGGATGCAGAGAACGTATGCCGAGAGTGCGCTACGGAAAAATCCATATTCTGAACAGCTATTTCAACAGTTCTGTAAGCAACAAATGTATTGCAGCAGGAGTTCAGGCTAATATTCGTGTAGACGGAAATGTTTTTGAAAATGTAAACGAGCCGATTAACCTAATGAGCGGTTATACGGCAGTAACGGTTACTTCCAACAATACTTTTACCAACGTTACGGGTAATAAGTTAGGAAACGGAACAGCTTTTACGCCTCCATATACCATTAATACACTTTCTCTTTCTTCAGTAAAATCTAATGTTACGACGAATGCGGGAGCAACATTATCAGGGAATATCTGTAATTCTTTCTAAAGCAATTTTTTTTTATACTATTCATACTTTAAGCGGCTGTCCCGATCGGGACAGCCGCTTTTTTCTGCAGAACTTGGATTCTAATCTTTTTTACTAAACTTATCTAACTTCCATGATCCGCAATTAACTATAAATCAGAAATATTATTTTTTTCCAGCCATTTCGGATATTCTCTGGCAAGGAGTTTTTCGGCATAATCTCCGTACCAGCTGTAGCCGTTTCTCCGTTCTTCGGAAACTTCGTTATAATTGTATTTTATGCTTCCGTCGCGGTCTCCAAAAAGAGGTTTATTGTTATTAACATCATAAAATCTTGCCCAGATCACAGAATTTTTATCTTCTGTTAAAGTACGTACTGTTTTTCCGTTTACTTTGGCAACGTCGTAACTGTAGCCTTCAATTTTATTTTGTCTGAACCATTTTATGGCAGATTTTACGGATTTTTCGATTTCCGGAGTTACAGGCTGCATCATTAAAAATCTTACGATTCCCACAGATTCTGCAGTAGCTAAAGAGACAGGTTCAAAAGCTCTCGCTTTATCCGGCTGTAAGGTTTCTTCGTTGTACTGGTCTCCCCAGATTGCCGGAGTGTTTTTTTGCAGAACCTGCGTTTTTAAAATACACTCTATTCCTTTCTGAACGGCGGTTTTTGATTTTTCTTTCAGTTTTGGATCCACTACATCAAATCCGTTTTTTCCTTCGGCAACATTATACAGAACGGTTAAAGCATTGATCATGGCGTTGTCATTATACGTAATCTGCTTTCTGTACAATCCTTTATTGGGATAATACTGCGGAAAACCTCCGTTGTTTTTATACTGCATCAGCAAAAGATAGCTGATTCCTTTTTCTGCCGATTTTAAATATTCGGGATTTTTGGTGACAGAATATGCTTTAATGAGCGCATTAATCTCCCTTGAAGTCGCATTGTTGTCAATGGTTGCATGATCGTCTCCTGTTGCTTTTATCTTTCTTAAAAGTTCCTTGCTGAGAGGCAGATTGTAATTGACGACAGATTTATCTTCGAGCTGTTTTCCCCAGCCTCCGACCGGAAGCTGATAGATAAGCATTTTTTCAGCTAAAGTATCTTTTGTCTGGGCAGAAAGATTTACAGCAACCCAGCTTAAAGCAAGTATGTACAGTTTTGTTTTCATCCTTAATAATGTTATTTAATAGTTATCTGCAAAGGATTTGCAATGATCTGCGTCTGCTTTTTCAACAGATTCTCCCAGTCTTTTTGAGTCTGAATTTCTCCGCTTTTCTGCCATGCGAATCCTGCATAATAGGTAAGTTTCTTCTGAGGCTTTGTGATGACCAGCAAATTGCTCTGATCCGGAGTTTCAGATTTAAAAGCCAGCGATTTTTCAGTTATTTCAGGTGTTACCACAATTCCCTCTCCTACAAAGGTATCATCAATTTTTTCCCAATGAAGATAATAGCCTTCTTTGTCGTTAAGTTTTGTTTCTCCTTCGTTTTTATGGAGGGTAATTCCGATGGTGTAATTCGGAACCTTTTTTTCAGCTTCAAAAGTAGATTCGAATTTTGAAAAGTTTGAACTTAAATCTAAAGAAATTCTTTTGGTTTCTTTTACTCCAAAATCACTCCATGAATTATATGTAAGTTCAAAAACCGTTCTTAAAGGTCCTTCTGCAATGGTTTCTGAGGTAACAAAATTCTGTGAGACCTGTAATTTTCCGTCTTTCCAGATTCCGATTCCTCCGGTTCCGCGGCTGTCTCCTACGTGATAAGGATCGTAGCCTTCTCCTCTGGAATCTCTGTGGTAATACATCGGATCGGTTAAGTAGCCTTTGTACCATTTATTGATAACCGACTGCTCTGTTCTTTTCAGCCAGATATCGACTCCGCTGGAAAGGGTACTTTCTTTTACTCCAGCCAAAGCTTCTCTCTGCCCTTTCGGACCGTACATTCTGAAAGCAATTCTTTCATTTTCCCAGGCATAATCGTCTACTCTTTCCGGAACCAGTCTGGAATAAGTGGTTACTTTACTTTCGGAAACCGGAGATTTTCCATCGGCTATAATGGTATAATTCTCAGAAGACTTTCCCTGAATGTGCACCATGAAAAGCAACTCATCATTGTTGCCGTCTCCATCGTTATCGATCCATTGAATGGTTATTAATTGTCCTTTACTGTTTTTTATCCTTACATCTGCTTCTTTATTTTTATTTAAAAATGATTTTAGCTGTGAAACGGGAACTGCAACCACTTCATTTCTTTCAAAATTCAGATTATTTTTCACCTGAACAGAAGTCTGGGCATTGCACAAAGATGAATTAATGCAACCGATTGCACAAGCGAATCCAAGAATAGAATTTTTAACTGTAACCATATTTTGTATTGCTGAGTTAATCTTTCAAAAGTAAAAATAATTTTTGTTCACCGAGAGAAAATTCTAATGATTTAACAAAAATTTGTGACATTTAATCCGATATTCTTTTTTAAAATAAAAATACTTGCTGATAAAAGTTTCTGTATGGTTTCATCAATAAAAGCTTATAACAAGTTATAAAGTTGTTTAAGGTGAAATGCTAAAAACTCTATGGAGTTTTATCTGTGTAGAATCATATTAGGCTTACGTTCGGTGTTGCGTAGGAACGCTATCTTTAGAAAATTCAATCCTACGGATTGATTGATAGATTTATTCTTATTTCTACACAGATTCTGCTCTTAAAGGAGCAGAGATCTTTACTTTAAACAACTTACATAATTAATTCAACAAAATTAAAAATAAAAAGCGTCCACATTTCTGCAGACGCTCCAAACTCAATCTTCTTCATAATACATCGATCACTACTTTAACTCCTCCACATACATTTTTATTGTGTTTTAACCCTCTTTTTTTCTAAAAAAATCCCGCAGACTGACAATCTATTTTTTATCTAATTAAATTGATTAAAATCTCAGATCATTGTTTTATAAGCCTTAATTAAATACTGATCTGCTTCATCTGCGGGAAAAACCTGAACAAATTCTTAAAAAACCACAATCACATGAACTTGTTGGTTACCTCATTTAATTTTACAGTATATCCGAAGTACTTTTTAATCATCTCTATTTATATAGATGCAGAAAAATGGAAAAGCGTTGGAAAAATTTTTAAAAAAAATATTAATTTTCACAAAAAAGACCATAAACCACTGATTATAAACCTAATAAAATTTCAATAATTGTTACAGGAAAAAGTTTCTGAATGATATTCAGAAGAAAAATTTAATCATGGGCAGAATTTAGGTAAGCATATTTTTAGAAATCTATTCTAAATTATTCAGAAAATCAAACAGATCATCTTCCGGTTTCAGCCCGAGTTTTTTTCTCAGTCTGGATCGGCTTACATTGATACTGGAAGGCAATACCTGAAAAATATCTGCCATTTCTTTAGAATTCAGACCAATTTTAAGATACGCGCATAAACGCAGATCGTAGATGGAAAGATTCGGGAATTTCTTCCTCATTGCCTTAAAAAATTCCTGATGCAGTTCATCCATCTGGATTTCGAAGGTGTGATCGTCTGTTTCCAGATAGGTTTTCAGGGTTCTGCGGATTTCTCCGAGTCTTATTTTAGAAATATTAGGGTTATTCTCTATTTCAAGTATTTTCTCGTTAATGGTGGAAAGAAGACGGTTTTTATCCTCATCCTCTTTGGCTTTGGTGGCAAGTTCTATGGTCTTGCTTTTAATTTCTTCCTTGAGGTTATTTTTTTCGTTTTCAAGCTGCTTTTGCTTTTCAAGAATCATTTCCTGCCTGTGCTTTTCTGCCTGTTCACGGAGCGCATTCTGCTCTTTTTTCAGGAGTTCCAGTTTTTGCTTTTTGAGTTTATTTTCCTGATATCTTTTGAGGAAATAAAATAAACCAGCGATCATAAGAAGATAAGCAACATAACTATACAGGCTTCTGTACCAAGGCGGATTGATTCTAAAGGTAAATGTTTTTACGTCAGATATCTGTTTTCCGATTTTAGCTTTTACCAAAAGACTGTATGTTCCTTCTTTAAGACCAAGAAACTCTATTTTATTTTCAGAATTCCAAACAGACCAGTCTTTAGAAAATCCATCTAAAAAATATGAATATTCTACTGCATCTTCATTAGGAAGTGAAAATACAAAGCGGAGATTATTAAAGCGATAAGGAAGCTGCTGCTGGTTTTCCAGATCAAAATTTCCGGTGTTGTTAAACATTTCCGCTTTTCTGAAAATAAGTCCGGAACTGAATCTTTCCTTATTCTGAAGATTCAGTTTTTCTAAAGCAAAGCCATTGTATACAGGAAAAAAATTGTAGTCTGTGGATATTTTCTGCGGAATATAAAAACCGGGAAGTTTTCCGCTGATTACCGGAAGCTGTATTTTGTCTGTAGCAGGAAAAAATTTATTGTTCCGGTTATTAAAATCATACTGTTCTGCAGTTGTGAATATTTTGATCTTCTGATGGATTCTGTAAATATCAGGAAGATTTCCTTTAAAATTATTGTCCGGAAAAATCTGACGGTTAACCGGATTAAAATTATCATCTACAGTCGTCCTCAGAATACCGTAATTAGGAATGTTGATCCAGATTGTATGGTCGTTTTCCACTTCGATCTGGCTTACCGCTCCTACGATTAAATTCATCTTTTTAATGAATTTCAGCGTATTATTTTCTTTTTTATAAACAAAAACTCCGGAATAATTCCCTGTTAAAACATAGTCTTTTCTGAAAGGAGTAATTGCAGAAACACCATATTCGTTATTAATCTTTTTCAGACTATTTTTATCCAGTACGAAAAGACCTTTGTCGTGGCCACAGTATAGATTTCCGTCAATATTTTTAAGCGTCCAAACCTGTCCTTCCGATCCTTCAATCATCTGTAAAAAAGTACCGGAACGCGGATTTCCCATTTCATTCCAGTCTGTAAAATACAATCCCTGATTAGAACCTAAAAAGAAAGTATCGTCTTTAAAAGCGGCTGTGTAACCCGTTCCGAAATCATCATCCTGACTATAGAAATACGTAATATCATTTTTAATATCTACCGAAGAAATTCCATAATCCAGACCTAACCAAAGTTTTCCGTTTTTCTGGTAATGCATACACAAAACCGTATTATTCGGCAGCCCTTTGCTTTTGTTGATGTGCTGAATGATTTTACCATTCAGATCCGTGATGTAAATTCCGTCGAGTATGGTTCCGAAAGCATAATACTGAGTTCCCAGATTGATAAAACTGAAAACTTTACCTTTGATCAGAGAAGGAGAAACTTCAAATGACAGCGGGGTAAGTTTGCCATTATTCCATTCAAAAATCCCTTTGTTTTTAGTTACAATCCGTAAAGCATTGCCGTTGATAAATACACCACTGATGTCTAACGGATTATTATCTGTAAAAGGAAAAATAAGCTTTAACTGTGAGCCGTCATATTCAAACAGTCCTTTCTTTTCATCGGCAAGAAATAATCTTCCGTTCACAAAAAAACTGTTGGAAAATCTGGACTGTGCAGAAATTTTGGTAAGCTTTTTATACGAAGAAATATAAATGTTTTGATGAGAGACAAAAACCATCTGATTTTTAATCTGATACGTTCCCCAAAACTCTTCATTCACACCACCTATTTTCTTTCTGTAAGGATACAGTGAAGTAAAGCTGAATTTTCTGAATTTATTTTTCTTCCAGACTCCAAAATCCATATCTGCACCGGCGTAAATGGTAGAATCATTGGCAACGTACAATGATCTTGTATATCCTCGGTAACTCTTGAAATGGCTCCATGTTTTACCGTCAAACTCCAGAAGTCCGTCTTCGGAAGCCATATAGATCATGCCGTTTTTTGCAGATTTAATATCCCAGATTTTACCGTGATTCCCATAATTTTCGGGCAAATAATTCTGCACAAAAGGCATCCCTTTTTCCAAAATGCTCTGCGCATCTGAAAAAAAACTCAGGAACAATAAAAAGTAAGCGAAAAAATATTTTAGCATCCTTCCAAATATAAACAAAATTTAAGAAAAAACGCCCGCTTTTGCTAACGCACGTTTATAATGTATGGATGTATTTAATTATTTTACAATAACTTTAGAAGACTGAACTTCCCCTTTATCTGTCGTGGTTTTCAAAATATACATTCCTTTAGCAAATCCTTGTGTGGATATGGTATTTGAGTTCTCACTTTTTACTTTTTGTCCCGATAAAGTATACACTCCGATGGTTTTCACTTTACTTTCTGCCGTAATTGTTTCACCGACATTCGCAGGATTAGGATAAACTCTCAAGCTTTTGGAAATGGCAACTTCATTGGTTCCCAACACTGTAGCTTTATGAAAATAGAGATTATCAAAATAAACCGTTCCAATGTTGGAAGTAATCACAAACTGGGCGATATCATTTCTTGCAGCATTATTCGTCCAACTGCTCAACGGAACATCGATAGAAAGCCATTGCCCTTTCACCAAAGCCGGTGTACTTCCTGCATTCAACGGAAGCTCCAGAGCAGAAACCTCACCGGAAGTTCCTCCCCATTGTGAAAGTTTGAGATTGAATACTTTTCCTACCAGATCCACACTATTGTCGATCCATATATCCATATGGAAATGGGTGAAATTAGTTGCATTGATATGATGTCCGGCTCCGCTGAAATCCACTCCTAAGAAATTGGTAAAAATAATTTTTTTAGTATCGTTTCCTGCTACTTGAATATCTAAAATACTGGAATCATCCCAAACCGCAGACCACGCATCAATCGGAATATTCGTGTACGCATTGCTGAACATTGAAATTACGTCCGTCGTTGCCCGCGCAGGAGGAGTCGGAGCCGCTACGTTAGGTCCTGAAACCACATAATTTACCGTGTACGTTTTGGTTACCAATCCGTTTTGTGAGGTTACCAGAACAGTTGCCGTACCCGGAATTGCCGATGCCTGGGTAATGACTTTTGTTGCGCTTGCATTGGTAGTTGTAGCTGTCGTAATCTGTGGAACCGCCGTGGTTCCCTGCGGATATTCCAAAGTGTAAGAAACAATGGCAGAGCTGAAGCCAGTAACAGTGGTTCCGTTTACTTTCAGATCGCTTAATGTGGCATCTGCCGCCGGATTTACCGGATTTTTCCAGAAATAGATATTATCCAGATAAATGGTTGAAGGATTTGCTCCGGACTGCCCGTCAAATTTCAGCTGAAAAACGGAATTCCACGTCATTCCCGTGAATGCAGATTTTGGAAGATCCACGCTGCTCCATCCTGCATTGGTAAGAGGAACATTCACTAAAAATTCACTGGCTCCCGTTCCGTTATTGATAGGCGAAACTTTAAGCACGGCTCCTGCAGTATTTGTCCATACATCAATGTGAAGATATTCCATCGCCGCAGCATTCTGTGTGGTAAGATCTGTTCCCTGATAATTAAAATTAGAATACACCAGAATATTGTTTCCGGAGCCCGAAACCGCCTGAAAAGATGTGTTCACACTTCCGGACTGTCCCCAGTTCGGATTATAGTTCGTAGCAACATTCGTATAGGCATCACTGAATATGGAAATCACATCCGCTGCGGCTTTTGTAGGTGTAGGTGCATTAGTTGTTGGCTGAGAAAAGCCAAAACTAAATGCCAAAAGCATTAGAAAAAGAGATAAATTTTTCATCTTTATAAAGTTTTAAAAATTAGTATTATTGTTGACTGTTAATTTTCAGAAATGATGTTCTTAAAAATCGCGAATCCTTTTTTGTCTTATTTTTTTACGATTTTATATGTATTGACTCCTTTGGAATTTTCAATTCTGATTAAATAAGTACCTGCTGTAAAGGAACTAAAATCTAAATCCAAAGTCGTCCCCACATTTTTTTCAAAAAGTTTCTTCCCTGAAAAATCATAAAGTGTAACCGTATTTTTGTTTTCAGGTAATCTCAGATTCAGGCTATTTTCAACAGGATTGGGATAAAGCAGTTCTTTGGCTTTTAAAAAATCTGTAACTCCCAGAGAAATACACGTATCGCCAACTACGTAAGAATAATATTTGGTCACCGACATTCCTCCTGCGTAGGCAAACTTCACCGCATAATTAATTGTAGAACCCGCGGTTTGTCCTGTAATGGTAACAGAAAATTTCTTTCCGGAAACATTGGTCATCGGGGTTTCTGTAAAAGGGGTTTGTTTCCATAAGTAAGCTACAACACCTGTTTTATCGGAATCTAAAAGTTCAAACGTAATTTTCACATCGGTTCCAATGGTTTGGAAGTCGTATTTGTATCCGGTAGAAAATGCTCCCTGCGAAGCTAAAGTAGAGGTTCCGCTGCAAGCGGTATTGATATTGGAAAGAGTGGTTGCATTTACCGTGATGGGATTATTGACCGCAGTATTTCCTGCTGCATCGCTTGCTGAAACCATAAATGTATAGCTGGTTGTTGGACTCAAACCTGAAATTATCACAGATTTCTGTATTCCTGATGTACCGTAAACCGTTTGTGTCGTACCACCCGAAATCTGATAGGTAATTGCTCCAAAATTATCGGTTGCATTCAGTAATAATTCTACGGAATCGCTAGTTACCGCTCCAACAGTCGCCGTAAATTGAGTGGGCGCAACAGTATCCGGAGTAGTGTTTTGATAGACTCTCACATAATCAATAATCATCGAAGCATCGGTAAATGTGGAAGGAATAGTTCCTACAACACCGCCCATTGCAATATTAAGCAGCAGATACTGTTCTTTATCAAAAGGCCAGGTTGATGCATTTTTTACGGAAGGATTATAGGTATAATACGCTACTCCATCTAACAAAAATGTTATTTGATTCGGCGACCAGTTCATCGAATAAATATGATAATTGGCGGTAATATCTGATGAAGCCAACATTCCGCCATGGTTGACAGAATTTCCTGACGAAGACGGCGTATGCAAAGTACTTTGAATAAAGTTATCAGGAGCAGAAGGGAAAATTCCGTATTCCATCATATCGATTTCTCCGCAAGCCGGCCAATTGGTATTTCCGAAAGTAGAAGCGAAATAACCACCCGGTTCATTCACATTTTTTCCTAAAAGCCAGATTGCAGGCCATGTTCCCTGATTTTTCGGAACTTTTGCCCGAACGTCTATTCTGCCGTATTTAAAGGCGAATTTTGAATTTAATCTTGCTGAAGTGTAATTTTTGGTATACCCCTGATCGGTAAAGGTTTCTTTTTTAGCAACAATATTCAGTTCCCCGTTGCTGGCGAAAGAATTGGTGATGAGATTGGTGTAATGTTGCTGCTCATTATTATACCAACCTGCTGTTGTAGGCAATTGGGTCTGATGAAACCATTTGGTATTGTCAACCGCTCCGTTGGTGGAAAATTCGTCGGACCAGACCAGATCATTGTACACCACATCGACCTGCGCCAAATAGAGTGTGCTGAAAAGAAATAAAACGATATGGTGTAATTTTTTGATCATAATATTTTTTTTATTCCCGCAGATCTTCGCAGATTTTATACGCAGATTTTCGCAGATATTTTTGTTTTATAATGATGTCGCCACTTTGTGGCTTTCTTTTCGATTTTATTCGTATTTCATAGGGCTTCACCCTATGCTTTTGATGTCGCCCTTTCAGGGCTTTTTTTAACTTTTTTATTTTTAAAATGACTTTAAAAGATTGAACTCCTACGGAGTTCTGATTTTGCATCATTCTTTTTTGCTACACAGATAGTACTCTTACGGAGTGTTTTCTTTTTTTGTTCTTAACCTTGTCAGGGTTTGAAACCCTGACAAGGTTTTTGCGTTGAATCTCTCGCAGCCCGACTTGAGTGCAGCTCTTTTTGTGAGGAGGAACGACGAGCAAAAAAGCGGGAACGGAAGGCGGATTAAGCTGCCCAAAAAAATTTCCCTCTTCCAGCATCCATCACCCAACATCCAACTTCCGACTTCCATCTTCCCTCTCATTAATACTTCAACTTTTCGTGCTTATCCCAGATTCCCCAATGTGCGCCGACTTCGCCTTCGGGACCTATTTTCCAGGATTCATCGAAAGAGGAAAAGTAGAAACAGTCGATTTCCTCGTCCATATACCACAATTGGGTACTGATGAAATAATCCAGTGCATTTTTTTCTGATGGAAAAGCACCTTTTAGTTCTTCTCCTTTGCTTGGCCAACCTGTTTCGGAGATGATGACTGGTTTTCCATTGGCTGCCTGTTTTGCCTGCTCATACATTTGCTTTATATAATTGAGCGAGTTTTCGGCGGGACAACTTTCCCAAAACGGATAACAGTTTGCCAAAATAACATCGCAAGCTTCGGTAATTCTTGGTTTTATCGTGAATTCATAATAAGCATCTACGTAACCTACCGGAATTTCGGGGATTTCTTTTTTTACACGATTAATAAAATCTAGCAACTCGTCTTCGGACAAATCTTTGCGGTACATTACTTCATTTCCGACTGCTGCAATATCTACAAAACCTTCTTTGGCAAGTTTTATCAATCCTTCCACTTCTCTTTCGTTGATTTCGGGATCGTTTCCGAGCCACGCTCCGACCAAGGTTTTCATTCCGAATTCTTTGGCGATTTTCGGGATGTGTTCGTTGCCTTCGGTGCAGGAAAACGAGCGAACCCACGAAGTGTGTGGTTTCAGGATTTCCATTCTTCGGCGAACCTGTTCTTCGGAAATGATGTCACCGGGTTTTTGTCCGTCTTCGTATAAACTGAAACAAAAGCCGTGAACGCCGTTGTACAGAATTTCTCTGAACAAATCTTTTTTTTCGGTTTCGGTTTTTCCTTGAATGTAATTATCCTGATTTTGCTTGGGTAAGGATAAATACTGCTCTGCTCTGTATGACATGTTCTTAGATTATAGTTGTGATAAATGATGATTGATAGATGATGATTTAGTCTAATATCTCTTGTCTTTTAGTCTTATATCTTTTTTTAAAATTTGAATTTTTCATTAGCACCCCACAATCCCCACGAAGTTCCTGCCCAACCTTCGTAATGGATTTTCCATGACTCATCGAAAGAAGAGAAATAAAACAGGTTAATTTGTTCTTTTGATGCCCATTTCTGGGCTTCGATGTAGTATCTCATCAGATTTTCGGGAGATGGTTCTGCATGTTGTACGGCTTCACCTTTACTTGGCCAACCAGTTTCTGCGATGATGATTTCTTTTCCGCCTGCAATTTTTTGGGTTTGATGATACATTTCCTGCAAATACATTCCGGCGTGGTCTATGGATGCGCCTTCCCAGAAAGGATAACAATTAATTAAAATTTTATCACTTGCCGCTACCAATTTCGGGTGGTTAATGATTTCATAATATACATCGATATACGTTACAAGAACATTCAGTGTTTGATTTTTAACTTGTTGAATGTAACCCAATAAAGTTTCTTCGTTTTGGTCGCCACGGAAAAGCACTTCGTTTCCAACGGCGGCGATATCTACATTTCCTTCTTTGATCAATTGAATTAAAGACTGAATTTCCTGCTGATTTTCTGCATCATCTTTGCCAATCCAAGCTCCCATTAACACTTTGAAGCCCATTTCTTTGGCGATTTTCGGGATATTTTCGTGTCCGTGAGTAGAAGAAAATACTCTGATCCATTGCGTATGAGGTTTTAATATTTCGAGGCGTTTTTTGATCTGTTCTTCGTTGATGAAGTCTCCCGGAAATTGTTTTTCGTTAAAGACGCTGAAACAGATTCCGCTCATTCCGGCTTTGAAAACCGTTGAAAATTCGGTTTTTATACTTTCAATATGGGTGTAATCGACCGTCGGGAAATAATATTGTGAGAATTTCTGTTGCAATTGCGCTCTGGAAAGTCCGGTAAGTTTCATTCCTTCCAAAACATTGTTGGCACCGTATCCTGAAGGTTTTGGGGCTTTTCTTTTTTCTAACAAATCTCTTACTTCTCTGGCTTTTGCTTCATCTACATCATAATTTTTCATGGTCCAAATGGCAGTCAAAGTTCCAAGAATCGGAATTCCAACAAAGAAAATTCTTAACCAAAACATCGTTTCATCGGTTTGTGTAGCGGCATTGGATTGAAAAGCGACCAGAGAAAGAATCATCCCACTTAATAAGCCCGCAACAGCGGTTCCGAATTTTACCATCCACCAATAAATGGCGCCTAAACTTCCTTCTCTTCTTTTTCCTGTGTTGAGTTCATCAATATCGATTACATCCGAAGTCATGGACATCATTAAGGTAAACAAACTCCCGATTCCGAAGGAGAAAAACGGCAACGCAAACAGAAACAGATACGGTTTGCCCGGAACGAAAAGTAAATACAGTAAAATGTAACCCACGATTGAAATGCTCTGAGAAACCAAAAATGCTTTCTTCTTCCCCATTACTTTCGACATTCTTGCTACGATAGGAATGACTACAACGGTCGTGATTATCGCACCTACGCTTCCGAATAAAGTGGGCCATAATCCAAATCCTTCTTCATTTCCTTTAAACAAATAATATTTGATGATGAAGTAGGAAAATCCGGCTGTAGTCTGAAATGCATTAAATATTAAAAAAGTAGCAATACATATTTTTCTGAACGGTTTAATTTCTACCGAAGCTTTTAATCCTTCTTTGATTTCACCAAAACTTCCTAAAATTCCTTTCAAATCAATCGGGCTGTAGTTTTCGTGGAGTGTCGATTTGCCTGGAATAAAAAATGCCGGAATTGCCGCTAAAATGGCACAACCAATAGCAACATAAACCGCCAAAGTTCTTACCGCAACATCACTAGATGGAAACAAGGACTGATCTGCCATGATTACCCAAAACCAAGGTGCAACCACCCAAGCTAACTGACCAATCAACTGAGAAGTCGCCATAATATTGGTGCGCTCATGGAAATCGTCGCTCATTTCGTAACCCATTGCTACATAAGGAATACTGAAGATGGTGAGTCCTGAATAAAAAATAAGTGAAACCACCAAAAAGTACCAAAAATTGTACGTAACACCATTTTCAGCATACAACTGCCACATCAAAGCAAACGAAATCCCTAAAATAATAGCTCCTGCTAAAACATACTGTCTTCTTCTTCCCCATTTCGATTTGGTATTATCGCTTACATATCCCATGATCAAATCAAACAAAGCGTCATAAAACTTGGGAATAAAGTAGGTTAAGCCTAACAAAAATCCGCTAAAGCCGAGTTTCTCTACCAACACAACGGTGAAAATCCCGATCATTGCAGGAAACATCTGGTTCGCCAACATTCCCAACCCAAAAGCGACCTTCTGACCGATTGGAACTTTATTCGCTGGTTTTTTGATTTGATCTGCCATTTTTCTTGTGTGTTTTTTTAATTAAAAAGTTAAATGAACCGTTTGCAGTGCTTTTGCACTGATGCGAATCGGAATTTTTTGATTTTCTAAGGAAATTTCTATATTTTTTGCCTGTTCTGATGGGTTGAAAACTACCACCGCAACCGAACCGTCGGGATTTTTAGCAGCTGTAATTTTTAAATCAGAATCGGGATTTTCAAAACCAATTCTTACCGCTTCGGGACGAATAAATTTGCTGAAATGCGCCATCGTGTAGTATAAAGGCGTTACATACACTTCGTCTGTTTCGGGATCTACCAAAATCGGTGCGCCACACCAGTTTTTAAACCAATTCGGACCGCCGTTTTTGTCCAAAACCATATTCCAATCGATCCAGCCATCTACCTGATTGTTCAAGCAGCCGATGATATCTCCTGCGTAACGGAACACCGGAACGTATTTCGGATGCAGATATTTTTCTTCTTCTTTCGCCCAGTCAAATCCCCAGTCTGTCGCTTCTGCGCTCCAATACCACGAATCATCTTTCCATTTCGGAATATCGCCGTCTATGCAGGCTTCGGTTTGAATTAAGTGTTTTGACGGATTTTTCTGATGTGCATATTGCAGCTCGTCTTCAAAAATTTTATAGGTGCTGTCGTACCAATGAATGGCTGTTCCTGCAAAATATTTGGAAGATTTTTCGGAACGGTACATTTCGTTTACCCAGTTTTTAAGTTCAGAACGGTTTTGGTCGTAGCCGAAAATTTTTACGTTTCCGTAGCCGTCTTTTTCTAATTTCGGACCAAGGAAATTTTCCACGAAATCGGTCATTTCTTTTGGGGTAAACAACATACTTTCCCAGTTTCCGCCGTTTCCGTGGGGTTCGTTGATTACAGTAATTCCCCAAATCGGAATGTCCAGTTTTTTATATTCAGTTAAATATTTTGAAAAATAGAGTGCAAAGGTTTCGTTGTATTTCGGCAATAATTTTCCGTTGATCCACGCATTGTTATCTTTCATCCAAGGCGGTGAGGTCCACGGTGAAGCCAGTATTTTAAACCCATTTTTTGAAATTTTCTGCGCTTCTTTAATCATCGGAACCAAATCGTTCATATCTTCCTGTACCGAAAAATGTTTCAGTTCTTTATCGTCTGCAACCGGAGCGTAGGTGTAATGTTTCAGAGAAAAATCGCAGGAAGCAATCGTGGTTCTGGTTAAAGAATAATTGGCTCCATCTTCCCCAAAATACAATTGCAACACTTTTTCCCGGTTTGCTTTGCTTAATTGGTTGAGCAAATACGCAGAACTTTCGGTAAAAGCACCACCAAATCCCGTAATTTTCTGGAATTTATGTTCGGGATTGAGTTTGATTTTAACTGAATTTTCAGCAGGTTTTCCTGCAATTATTTTCGTTAACTGATTTCCGTTTGCCGAGGTTTCGTAGATATTCGCTTTCCACGATTTTTGAGATTGACAACTCATCATCAAACTGGTTATTAAGGCGATATGTAAGATTTTTGTTTTCATATTTTTGGATTTGTTTTCCAAATGTTTTTTTATCTCGCAGATTATACAGATTTCGCAGATTAAAAAAGTTTAAATAAATCTGCCCAATTAGATAAATCTGCGAGAGCATTACCTTTTTGAATCATCTGAAAATTATCATTTCGTTTCCAACAATTGTTTTTCAAATTCGCGGTGTGGAGGCATTTCCACAGAATCTAACAATCGTTTCAGATTTCCGTTAAAGGTTTTCTGAATGGTGTTTCCGTCCCGTTTTAGTTTTTTAAAAGCGCCTTCATCCACCAAATTCCAAACCGCATATTTTGCATTTCCATCTACGGTAAACAATCCGAAATGATTTTCCGAACCGCCTGAATTTCCGGCATCTTTCCAAGGTTCGTCGAACGCTTCGAAATAGAAACAGGAAATTCCCGCTTCATTCGTCCAATCGCGCATTTTGTGGTAAAAAATTCCGGCTTTGTATTCGTCTACTGCTTTAGAATCGTTGCTTCCATACAGCTCATTGGAGAATGTTGCCCAACCGGTTTCGCCAATATGAATTGGTTTATCTACGCCTAAACTCTGCATATACTTTTTCACCGAATTGTACTGTGATTTTGCGTAATTCACGGAGCGATTCATCGCCAAATCCAATTGTTTTTCTTTGGAATATTGAAATTCATCTTCCGAAATTCCCCAAAAAACCGGGTTGTAATGCGTGTCGTGCATCGGATAGGTGTGCATCGAAATATAATCGACTGCTTTTATCAACTCATTGAGGTCTTTCGTGTGATAGTCTTTGTCGCCACCACCCCAACTTGCAAAATTGTCAGAACTCGTGATCCACAAATCTTTTGGCAACTCGCCTTTTTTCTTTAAATCCTGCAAATGATTCACCCATTTCAAAATCACGGAAGGCTGCACGTAATAAGCCGTTGCCCATTTTACCATCGCTTCGTTTCCTACTGCAATGACTTTAATGATTTCCGGATATTCGTTCGCCAATTCTACAGCGTGTGCAATTTCAGAGGCGTTTCTTTCGCTTTCTTCGTTGTGATTGGGTTCAAAACCTGTCCACGCATTTTTACAGTCGATCCACGCTCCGAGCATCACGTACATTTCAAATTCGGGATTTTCCTGACGCAATTCTTTAATCGCTTTCAGCACATTTACGGCTTCCGGAAGATGTACATTATACGTTCTGATGATTTTCACACCCATCGCCGAAAGAATTTTCATATCTTCTTTCAACTGCGAAACGATAGGTTGCACTCTTCTGGAATTGGTTCGGTAACCGCCGTAAGACATTGCCAAATAGTTAGGATTTCCTAAAATTTCGGATGCACTTTTATGTTTGATTGTGTTTTGCATACTGTTACACGACATTAAATAGGTCAAAATAAGGATTGGTATTACACGGAATAATTTCATTAATCATTGAAATTTTTTCATTGTTGCCCGATAAAAAGAATTTTCACCTCAACCATTTAAATGTTTATGAGATAGATTAACAGGTCGCTCCTACGGAGCTTTGCATTCTTGGACCCTTTCATTTTCTATTAACAGTACGCTCCTAAAGGAGCTGTATTTAGTCCCATCGGGACTTACTGTTAATAGGAAATTTGTATTCTTCGGTAAAAAGCTCCGTAGGAGCGACCTTTTAATTATATTTTTTTATCAGACAATAATTATTTTTTTCGTTATTTCAACTGTTCTTTTCTAATTTTCACTTTAATCAAAGAGATTTTTCCGTTTCTTTTGAAGATATTTTCGGAGTCTTCTTGATTAATGGTTAAACTGTTCTCTATTTTTGCTTCGCATTGTTCATTAAAAATTTCTACGCTTTCGGTTTCCGAAATTTCATAGATTACAGGAACTTCACACTTGGTAAAAAATAAAGCATTTTTAGGTACTTTCAGTGATGAAGCGTTAGATTGTACATCAAAATATTCGATTATTTTTTCTTCTGTTAAGAATTCTTCTTTTCTTAGCAAATCGGGCTTAAACTGCAATTGTCCGTCTTTTATCGCGATTCCTAATTCTCCGAAACGGCTCAGCAAATCTTCTTTTACCTGTCCCGTCATTCCCGGTTGTTGTGCGCCTTTTCCAAATGGCGTGTGCGAATACGCATCGGTTGGAAATGCACCATACAATTCTGGAGATTTGTGAACGCCGATTCCTTCGTTGATTTCATAGAAATGTTCCAATAATCTTCCCACGGTTTCGGGCGAAGCATTTTCATTGATGGCTTTTTGGCAAACTTCCATTACGGCTAACAATAATTTGGAAACCATATGCCAATAAATAGAGCCTAAACCTTCGTAACCGTAGAACGTTCCGCTTCTTCCGGTAAATTCTTTATGATTAAAAACTTCTTCAAAAATTGCTAAAATCAAGGCTTTTTCCTGATTTTCAACTTGTAAAGCATCCAAAGCCAATTCTAAATCGCCTGCATTTTTGAAATTTCCATTGAAATGATAATTTCCTAACACATCTTTTTCGATGATTTGCGTATTTTTTTCGGAAACTAATTGTTGAAGCAATGCTGATTGCTGAACCAAATTTTCCGGAATGCTGTTTCTTTCTAAAAATCCTTTCAATTGCTTGTTAGGATACAATAAATAGCTGTATTGATCCTCCCGGAACAACGCTGAATTTTTCAATGCGTCCAAAACTTTTAAGCCTTCTTCGGAAGTCAGAAATTGAGAACTCAACACGGCAACCTGTCCTTCCAACATTTCGCTGAGATACGAAACCGCAACAGATTTATCATTGGATGTCATCAAATTATACGCGTGATACAAACCGTCTTTTCTTTCATTGGCTTTGATAGAATGTTCCAAAAACTGAAGTGACAGATTGGTAAATCGTCTTAAGCCTTCCAGCGAAACGGTTATTTTTTTACCCCAAAATCCTTTCTGATATACGTGATTTCGGTACTCCGAAGCGGCTTCGCCAAATAGATCGAGGATTTTTTTGCGGTCTTCGTTGCTAATATTTCCTTCCAACAACGCTAAATTTTCCTGAAAACCTTCTCGTATTTTTTTGTAAAAATCGACCAGTTCGCTGGAGATTTGTACGTTTTCCAACGCCGAATTTTCAAAAACAGCCTGGAAAAATTTCATCATTCTTCGCAGATAATACAGCGTGACCATCGAAACTCCGTTTCCAACCAAAGCGTTGTTAGCATCGTTCCATTCCGGACGCTGTGTGTTCATCCAAATTCCGCCTTCCAAAATGAAGTTGGATAATTTGGCGAGAACCGTTGCGAGTATTTTTTCGGTGAAATTCACTTTCAAAACGTCTCCGTTTTCGTCACAGAGCAAAGCACCGTCTGCGCCGATTTCTTTTCTTCTTTCGTGAATTGTTGAATCCAAATCGAAATCAAAATCAATGGTATCTTTCGGATTTTTCAGAATTTCGGTGTAGGATTTTATTTTATACGGAACATTGGCGTACACGAAATATTCTTTGTCTAAAAGTGTTTCCAAAGAATTTGGGAAATAATTTTCGGCAAATTCTAAAAATTTCAACAGATAAATAATCTGATGATCGCCCCAATATCCGATGTAACTCCAAGGATCATCGGCTTCAATCGTTTCCCAATCGAAACCGTCTTTGGTTACCCGATACGGATTGTATCCGTCAAAAGTCGTTGCGTTGAGGAATTTAAAAATCATTCCCTCGATAAAATACGGATAGGAATGCGCCAAAGCTTCCCAATTCTGGAAAATATCTCTCCAGTTTCCTTCGTAATCGAGGATTTTAGAACCGTCGGTTTCACTTCTGGTATTGATGGAAAATTTGTTCCAGGGACGGGAAGGATCGCCATGACGGCGGGAAAATTTGAGCGGTAAATATTCTTTAGCCAATCTTATTAAATTGGCATCTTCTGTATTCTTTAACGATTCATTTAATTCAAAAAGATTAAATTTTTCTGGAAGATTATTTAAAATTTCTTTTGAATGATTGAAAATATTTTGATTCGCTTTTTCTAAATATTTGGAAAAATCCCACTTTTCGATGGTGTAATTGTCATCAAAAATTCCGCCACGCATTATGTTGAACAACGTGTTGGAAAAATGACGGCTGTCTCGCAGATCGTCTTTGGTAAACTGCAATCCATCGGCAGAAGCGACTAATTTTTTGAGATTTTCGGTGCCTAAATCAATATCTTTTTGGATGTTTTCAGCAATATTTTTTTCGTTTTTAATTCTTTCAATCCAACCGATTACATTGGATTGCGACTGATTCACATTGGCGATAAACCACCATTCTTTCTCATCATTTGTGTTTAATTCTAATTCCTGCTGAATAAAATAGGCTCCTTTTTCGCCTTTAATATCGTTTTCCTGTGTAATTTTTTCACCTTTTCTGAAATTTTTCAACTGAAGTGAAGACAGCAAATACGTTGGATTTTCTGTGCCAATGGAAAAAATGGTGTTTGCTTTCAAGGCTTCACTTGGTTCTGCTTTATCCACGATAATGGCACTTAATGCGAAAATTCCGAGTCCGGATATTACGTCGAGTTCGGTACGTTTGTAGGCATCGCCCAAATTGCTGACACGGTTTTGCAAATCGCTTCCGATTCCGTACGGTAAAATATTTTGCAGTCCGTCTAAAACGGTTATATATTGATTTTCAGCCGCTAAATTTTTGATTTTTGATTTTTTGATGAACCCAAATTCGCTGCTGTTGTTCCACTCATAGGAAAAAGCAAGTGATAAATCATGGTTGATTTCTTCAAAAATAATCTTGTTTCCGAATTCATTTTTATAGACATTTCTCGAAGTGTGAAACTGCGCTTCATTGCGAACGGAAAAAGGTTCCCAAACGATAATTTCCTCTTTTTTATGAATCTGAACCATCGTTTTGCTTCCGGTAATTTCTGCCGATTCGGTGATTTTATCATCGGTGTAGTACGGAAAAAGGGCAAATTCTGAGTTTTTTCTCCCTGCGGAAAGTCCGCCATTGCTGGAAACGAACATCCAATGATTGGAATCGCTGACGATGGTCATAAAAAACGGACGCAACGTTTCGACATCGGAGATTTTGAAAAAAACTTCGTGGTTGATTTTTATTGTTTCTAAAGAAGGTTCGATATGGGAAATCGTGGATTGCATTAATTAATTTTTGATGAATTATTTTTGAATTTGGTTTGTAAAGCCCTTCCGAAGGAAAAATTTCCTTCGTTAAAATGGTATAAAAATGTTGTTTAATGGGGAAACCTCACAGGTTTTAAAAACCTGTGAGGTTTTCTGTTTGAAAAAATTATTTTGCTTTGTAAACTCTTACATAATCGATGTACATACTTTGCGGGAAAGAGGTGCTGTCCGTTGGAAATCCTACGAAGTTCCCTCCCACTGCGACATTAAGAATCAGGAAAAAAGGATGATTGTACACCCACTCTCCGGAAACATCCGAAGATTTTACCCGATGATAAAGATATCCGTCTACAAAAAAGTCTATCTGGTTTTCCTGCCATTCTACGCCAAAGACATGAAAATCCTGATCGAATCTGGCATTCTGCAATCCATACGCTTTTGTTTTTGCATTTCCGCCGGAATATCCTGGACCGTGAAGCGTTCCGTAGACCACATTCGGGATATGCCCTTTCAGTTCCATGATGTCTATTTCTCCGCACTGCGGCCATGTTACAGTGTTTACATTATCGCCTAACATCCAGAAAGCAGGCCAGATTCCGGGACCGTAAGGTGTTTTGATTCTGGCTTCAATTTTTCCGTAAGCATGGGAGAAAAGTCCCTGCGTTTTCACCCTTGCTGAGCTGAAAGCATTGCCGTTTTTTCTTGCCGTAATCACCAGATTTCCGTTTCCGTCTAAAGAAACATTATTGGTGGAGTTGGTATACGACTGCAATTCCTGATTTCCCCATCCGTTGTCTCCGTTTCCTAAATCGAATGTCCATTTTTTATTATCCGGAAGACTTCCCGCAGTACCATTAAATTCATCACTCCAGACCATTTCAAAGTTTCTTTCGGGCAATGTCTGTACAGATTCCCGATCGCATGCACTCATCGAAAAAAGAAATGCAGGAACAGCCAGAAGCTTTAAAATTTTATTTTTAGGTAAATATTTCATAATTGTTCTTTTAAAATTTTAGTTGTGGAAATAAATATTATCAAAGAAAATATCTCCGTTTCCATCTACTTTGAATTGAATGATGTTGCTGAGTACAACCGGAGAGAAGGAAGAAAGCGGGATGTCCAAACTTTTCCAGCCATTGGTATTGGCACCAATTCCTGAAGGAACGGAAAGCGCGTACGCTTTTTCTACAGGTCCCGGACTGATGAGATAGAAATTAAGATTAGTAGAATTGGCAGTATAGTAGTCTATATGAACATATCCGTAAGAAGAAACGTTGAGCGGGCTTGCAAACTGGGTTCCCTGATAGTTTAGACCTGCATATTTCAACGTATTATTTCCGGCAATCGCTGTTTGGGAAACGGCGGTACTTTGTCCCCAGTTCGGATTAAAATCTGTTCCCGAAACGTTGGTATACGAGTCACTGAAAACAGACAATACACCGGCCGCAGGAAGAGTTGGCACAGGTGCAGCCGCAGTTGGCGTTGCAGGAATAATGCTTCCATCGTTGTAATAATAGATGTTATCTGCATAAAAACCGGAAATATTGGTTCCCACAAAAACAATTTGCCCGATATGAGCTTTTGTGCTAAGCCCTGTAAACTGAGTAAGTTTAATATCAAAACTTTTCCAGACCTGAGAAGCTAGAGAAGTTCCGGCAATGGTATATTCACCCGTTTTATCATCACTTCCTCCATACACTCCGTCTGCTCCGAAATCTACCACCTGAATTTTTAAATTAGCTCCGGAAGCAATAGCATTGGGAAAATAGAAATCGAAATGTAAAGTAGACATCAAACTGGCATTTACTGTCGGGTTGCTGGACTGTATTCCCACAAAATTAAAATTGGTATAATTAAGAACGTGGTCATTATTCACTGTAAAATCAGCCGATTGTGTGGTCTGATATGGAGCCCAGTATCCGTTGTAGTAATCTACAGGAACATTGGTATAGGCATCACTAAAAATAGAAATGACTTTATTGGAAGGCTGTGTAGGTACAGGCGCATGAACAAAACTTCCTGAAGAATTAATGGTAAGGCTTCCATTTGCTGTATTACCGCCTAAAGTAGCCGTAATAACGGAGGAACCGGATCCTATTGTGTTTACATTTCCAAGCTGGTCTACCGAAGCTACTGCTGTATTGGAAGTTTTAAAGTTGAAATAATATGGGGTAAGATTCACCGCCTGTGTTGCTCCGTTGGGCATACTGTAAGCGGCGGTAAGTCCGTCGATTTTATTATTTACACCTACAAAAGAGGTAATCGTTTTGTTGTTTCCGTTCAGGATGGAAGCTGACTGATAGGAAATGGTTCCGAGCTTTTCGAATTTCACCTCATCTACCCAAAAGGTATATCCTTTGTTGTTTTCGGGACCTTCGGAATAGAAAAACATTCCTTTTTCCATTTTTAGTTTTGAAGGATCAGGAATCGGGATAATTACTTTTTTCCAGTTGGTATTCACCGGAAGTGCGGAAAGGGATACCTGATATTTGTTTTCGCCGAGATCATTCCCAAAACCAATCACGTCTATATTGGCAGCCTGAGTTGCTTTGATCCAGAATGTTAATGCATTGTAGTCTGAAAGATCTCTTCCTACAGAGGTGTAAAATGATCCTCCTGCGTAAGCTCCTTCGGGACTTCCATAATCCGGAACGGCAAATTTCATGGAAGTGGTTCCTGAATATTTTACCTGGGTATCTACATCAAATGCTTTTACATCCGATCCTCCGAATGCCGAATAATTCAGTCCTGAACTGAAGGCATCTATAAAAACTTCCGGATTTTTGGAATATTCTGCCGGTTCAAGTTCGCTGATGTCTCTCTGACAGCCAAAAGCAACTAAAAGTGAAGCACTTAATATTACTCTTGTAAATGTATGTTTAAATATATTTTTCATTTTTGTACAAGTTATTTACCGATGTTGATTTGAATATACGTTCTTATCTCCCATTCGTTTCCGTTCGGGAACCCGATTGCGGTAGGATCAGGAACCCAGTTTCCGGCTCCGTTAATGGTATATGTAGGGGCATATCTCGGAGAATACTGATCTAAAGTTCTGTACGTCCCGCGAACTCCGATTCTTGTTCCCGGAAGAATCCACCATTCCGGTTTTCCGATTTCAAGAGAGAGATCTCCCATCAGCTGCATCGGGAAGGTAAGGTTATAATCTCTGTGGTAATCGTAAGGTCCCCAGTCGTTCAGTTTGAATGCTGTAACAAATTTTAATTTTTTGTAAATGGTTCTCAGCTCCAGTCCGAATCTTTCGATTTTTCTGGTATCGCTTCCATTCGCCTGTGCCGTTCCGCCGTAAATATTGGCAATCACTCCGAAGTCTGAGCTTACTTTAGAAACAATTCTGGCATTGGCTTCCCAAAGATTAGCTGCCGGTGCAGCTCCCGGAAATGCGAACGTGGTTCTTCCGTCCGGTAAAATTCCTATTGCAGCATCCTGTGTTGTCGGCAAATGTCTGTATACAAATCCTGTACTGAATGCAAATGGTGCATCTTCTGTTTTATCACTGTCCCACGCGTACATCCATGTAGCCGGAGTAGGATCATACGTGAAAAGGATTTCTCCTGCGGTCTGCTCGCGGTTTGCTCTTACCACAAAAGGATCTTCCAGTATGTTTCTTGGTCTTCCCGGTGCAGGTGCATTTGCCGGAACCGGACCTTCGATCGGTTTCTGCCAAAGGAAATTAGGCGCAATCTGGAAATTTCCGATGTTGTAGGTAAATCCTGAGAGTACATTATACTGGTTTCCGCTTCCGCTGTCTTTTAGTCTCCATCCGGTAAAGGTTTGCGTGTAATCTGCTCCTCCATTGGCAACCAGCCCCATCATGGCTCCCTGAGCGTACCAGTTGAATTTTCCGCCGGTGTAGGTAAATTTGGCTTTTCCTCCCCAATTGTCTTTTCCGCTGATCTGATCCTGATAAATATTTCCGTCTCTGTACAGCTGGAATGTTCTTCCGTTAAGCGGCTGTCCGCCCCAGATTCCTCCCAGATCAACTCCGAAGTTTCCGAATTTTCTCTGAACTGCTAATGTTACTCTTCTTGTTTTAGGCTGAGGAATGGCAAATGAACTCTGTGTATCTCCTCTTTGATCAAGATCTTCATGATAGATTCCTGTAAGATCAAATTTCCCCGCTTTTCTTGAGTATTTCACCAATAATGCAGGGTTGGCTCCCCACCAGAGTTCAGGTCCGAAAGCTACTTTCAGCCCGTTGATTTCTTTTTTTCCGGTGAATTCAAAACCGAATGGTGCCTGTCCATTGTAGATGTCCATATTAGGACCATAATTGGCTTCAGGATAAAGTCCGAAAATATCGCCTTCATATCCCCAATGGTAATGCCCTGTTCTGTAAAATCCGTGGAGATCAAAGTATTTCTGATTCCAGGTATAACTTGCGTTGTACACCTGAATTCTGTTGAGATCTCTCATTGTGGTTGTGGTTCCGTCTGCATTCATTACCTGAATGGCTCTTCCCCTATTTTCATAAAATATCTGATCAATAGGATTTTCCGCCACATTTCCCAGAATATTAAAATTCACATTGGCTCTCATATTGGCAGTCGGATTTCCTTCTACTCCCACGTAATAAGATTCCATATGATCAAAACCCTGTCTGTTCGGATAGGATGTATAAGCATCTGTTTTATCTTTCGGTGTTGTGATGAGACTTCCTCCTGTACTGAAGGTTGAAAAATCTGCTCTGAGATTGCTTATTCTGATGAGATCATTGCTTTCTCCTTTCAGAGCAGCCTTATCTCCTCTTGCTCTAAGGCTTGCATCGGTTATGCTGATGTCATTGAAATAGTTTTTAACCGCACCGGAAGATTTCATCTGGGTACTTTCGTAAGGATTGTACTGATGAACCTGTTTTAAGGTATAATATGCACTTCTGGGATACAACTGGTAATGTCCTGTAGCATCTGTTTTTCCTTTGGCGCAGATCCCGAACCATTCTTCGTTCATGTTGTTTTCGCCTTTCCGGTAATCTCTGATGTATCCTCCGTTACTCCATGAAGCATTGGTATTGTGTACATCCAGATCTTCGGTCTGTTTGTATTTCCACCAGCCGTCGCTAAACTGGAACGTAAATCCTCCCAGAGCATTTCCTGCTTTTCCCATACCGGCTGCATTTTCATAAATTTCCTGCCAGTTTCCGAGCAGGTAATACGACTGTGCATCCTGATCTTCTTTTTGAGAAAGCTCGTTAAAAGAGTCTGCCCCAAATTCTGTGAAAAGTACCGGTTTTCCGTATTCTGTTTTTACTTTCAGGAAAAGATCGCCAAAAGAAGCACCGCGATAGACATTGGTTCCGAAAATATCTACATCTTTACATTCTTTGGCAATGATATCCAAGAACAGGGTATCTCCGTTACACAGGGCAATTGGATGACCGGAATCTACGGATTTCATTTCCAGAGCCGCCTGATTAAACAGCTTGTACATGGCAACTGCTTTCTGGGTAGATTTTCTGTCTTTCACCGGAATGTCTTCTGTCTCTGCTCCTTCCCAGAATAAACCGTAATTGTTTTCGTTTCCTAAAAGGTAAAGCAAAAGTCCCGGTGTATTTTTATACTGCTCTGCAAGTTCTTTTGCTTCTTTCAGTAAGAGCTCCTGTGTTGCAGGATTTGCATAATCTGTATTTACTACCCAGGATCCGTTCACGGTAAGACCATATCTTCCGAAGGAATGATTGAGCATGGTGTAAATTCCATAATTTTCGTAGATGTAGGTAATCCATTTTGCAGGAATTCCGGTGTAGATTCTTACGGTATTTACGCCCATATTTTTCAGAAGTCCCATTTCATCATCCAGAGCTTTTTTGATGAAATCATCGGACTGCTTCCAAAGGGAATAGTTGTAATTGGTTCCGACAGGATAGTAATCCCAGTTCATTCCGTTTACAATGAAAGGCTTCCCGTTTACTTCTAATTTTTGTCCGTCGGCATTATTCGCCACCTCAACTTTTTGTGCCTGAGCGTGGGAAAGATGAGCGCCGATACAGGCCAAAAAAAATAATATTCTTTTCATTATATATATAATTTTCTATTCATGTTTATTATTCATAGGGATATAAAATCTGCTCATGAATCATTTCTGCCTAAATTAAAAATGTTAACAATTAGTTCATAAATAATATGTATATACATTTGATATACATATTTATTACATTGACTATCAAATACTTAACTAACGAAACACAATACATGAAATCATTTTTATGCAGAAAGATGAGCTTATTTTTAAGCAATTGAATTATGAATTATTTAACATTTTATATCAGTTAATCCTAAAATTTTTAACCTTAAATAAATATTCAACTGTAAAATATGCTCTGAAAATTTTCACACTTTTAAGAATTTTGAGCCGCAAACCGACAAAGTATTTTTATGATATTTCATTTTCTGAAATAAAATTCTTTAAGAAATTATTGAAACTGATGTTATAATTCCTAAGCATTATCAGATTTAAATACACTGCCATTTTTTAATGCAAAAAAACCATTCGATCTCTCGAATGGTTTAACATGAAAACATTGTACTCTGCCATTTTAAAACTGACTTGGGATGCAGAGTTGGGAAAACTAATTATTATTATTCTCTATATTTAACCACCATTTTCTTTGTATATGATTTATTTTCAGAATCTGTAACTTTCAGTAAATAGTATCCTTTGATTTGTAATGGAAGATCGATTCTTACTTCTTCTGAAGGACTGAAATTCTTTTCCAGAATAAGCACTCCGTTAACATCAATAACTTCAGCTCTTATTATTTTCTTTCTTGTATATTCCGCACCTTTTCTGTGTTCCAGTCTTATAAATGCCACATCGTTTACAGGATTCGGATACAGATGAACTACTGTCATTTCCTGTTCCTGTGCTTTAGACTGGATGGTATTGGTTACCGTATTGGTTTTCAGAAGATTTTCATCATCAAATGCAATAGATGCACTGTTTTTAATTTTCGTATCTTCTTTTAATCCTTTTTTAGGCAGGATTGAGAAGGTAACATAGCCCTGAGATCTGTCTGAGTCTACAGAAGTAGACGGTAAAAATATATTTTCCAGTTTAAAGGTAATCTTGTTATCTATAATTTCCGTAGATACGTTATCATGACTTGCCGATACCAGTTTAAAGGTATTGATGTCTAATTCCTGCGGAATTGCATCTATAATCGATACATTCTGAGTAGCAAAGTTTCCTACGTTCTCAAATCTGATGGTATAAGTAAGCATCTGATCCGGCAGTATATATCCTTCTTCTCCATACCCCTTCGGATAAACCAGAATATCATTAGGATCTATGGCTCCGTATACGTTGTAATTTTGCATCAACAGGTTATCGTCTAAATTACAGTCTGCAGATGGATTTACAATTTCTCCTTTAAAATCTAATTCATCTCCAACTAAAACAGATGCATCTGTACCGGTCATAAAACTGATTATTTTATTGCCAAAAGGATTCAGAGATCCCACGCTCCAGGAATATCGCGTATAGTTTTTTGAGTTTGCCACAAAACTTTCCTGCTGCGCAATTGGTGAAGACGGACTGATAATATTTACAGATGAAGGTATGGTAAAGTTTATAACGCTTGAATTGGATGTATTTCTGGACTGATTGCTCACCACAATTTTGAACTGATTATTGGTATATCCTTTACGGATAGCAGTTCCTCCCATATTTATTTTTAAATCTGTATCGTTACAGGTTGAATTTGCAGCGATAAATATTTTTTGGGAAGGCTGATAATTGGTCAGATCAAAAACTTTAGACCCTGCACTTAATCCGTTTTCTTCTAAAATTTTCAGCTCCACATCATTCTGTGTCGTATAGAAACTGAAGGTTCCGTTATCACTGGAGTATACTTTGGCATTCGTAGGCACCACTTTAATAGCCGCTCTTGAAACGGTAGGTTCGCTGTCCTGCTTCACGCCATCATTATTGCTGTCGAAATAAACGATACCGGAAACTTTTGTCTGCTGAGGTTCTACGATTTCGAGTATTTGGTTGGCAGAAACATTCGTCAGCTTCTGAATGATTCCGCTTGCCCATTTAACGGTGATCGTATTGATGGTTGCTGCGTTTCCTAGTCCAAAATGCTGTGTATAGCTGCTTTGTCCTCCAAATCCGCTCTGGCTGTTTACTTCTCTCATCTGTGTTTTGCTGCCTGTTTCTACAAATATTTTTGTACCGATGGCAGAACCATTGCTTTCAGTGGCTTTCAGATTAATTTCTAACCATTTGTTGGTATTTCCGTTATTGACGAAAATATGGTTTTTCTGATTAGAATGGGTTGCCACGGCAAGATCCAGATCGCCGTCATGATCGTAATCGCTCCATGCGTGTCCGAAAGAAAGTCCGAAATTATAGGTAATCGCTTCGTCTCTGTTTTCAGTAAAATTCCCGTTTCCGTCGTTAAAGTAAAGGAATTTTCTGATTCGGTCATTGGTAACAAATAAATCTAAATCTCCATCATTATCTATATCTGCAAAGCTGCATCCGTGAGAACTTCCTCCCTGATTAACGATAGAATTGGTAATTTTCTGGAAATTGCCGTTTCCTAAATTTTTATACAGGAAATTGGTTGTGCTGTTGGAATTGGTAACAAAAAGATCCAAATCGCCATCATTATCAATATCTCCCCAGCAGCTTCCTACAGATTTTCCGCCTTCCTGATTGATGATGTTATTTTTCTTGGAGAAGGTTCCGTTTCCGTCGTTATGGAATAGTGAATTTTTATTTCCGCTGCCATTAGGAACGAATAAATCCATCAGTCCGTCTTGGTCATAATCTGCCCATGTTGGTCCAAGAGAAGAATTGGCTTCCAGCGGAATGGCATCTGCCTGCTCTTTTACAAAGCCTCCGCTGCCTGTATTTCTGTGCAGCTCATTGTATTTTGTAGGGAAATAATTACACATAAATACATCTACTTTGTTATCATTATCATAGTCTGCAAATGCTCCTCCATGATAATAAGAAACATCCTGAGTAAAAGATTTGGTATTGTCTGCGACTAATGTACCGTTATCATTTCTGTAAAAACGGTTGGGATTTCTTGTATTATTAAGAACCAATAAGTCTTCATCTCCGTCATTATCCACATCTGCCCATGTATTACTCATAGAAACACCGTCTTCAGGTAAAACCTGTCCTGCTGTAAAACCTCCGGTCTTATTATTCATAAAGATTCGGTTAGGCGCTGTAAGTCCCATATCTGTAATATAGATATCATCATATCCATCATTATTGATGTCTACCCAGCTGATGGTCCATGAGTTGGAGGTGTAAGAATCAAATACAGGATCTTCCAGACGGGAAAATATAAGTTTGGACGTATTGGTTGTCTGTACAGATACAGAATTAGCGATGGTAGACTGCTGCGTTTCTCCGTTCACTTTTCCTGTTACCACGGTTTCAACGGTAGAGTTAAGGGTAGTTCCTACCAATTCTCCGTTATTGGCACCTACAGTTGCCACAACTTTAGTTTCAATCTGATACGTAGAGTTAGGCTGTAAAGTAGGCAGGTTATTGTATTCTACTTTTGTTTTATCATTAAGCTCTGTAATAACCCCCTGTGTCTGAGACTGATTGGGATTAATGATTTTCGATTCTACCACTTTTAGACCTTCCTGTACGATAACTTCCACCGAAGGATTTGTTACTTCCCCGCCCGTTTTAACCTGAGAAACTACGGTTGCCTGTTCGGTCGGGATAAGTGCATCATCACTTACATTGCTTGTCTGGGTAAAAGAATGTTCCAGCGAGCTTCCGGTATAACACATCCAGTTATCGTTGAAATTACTGTTCATCACTGCAATGTCATTATTACTTTCCACGATCAGATAAGGTCTTTCCGGTCCTGACGCTGTACCTGTTCCGTTATAAAATGCCTTCCATTCATTCAGACTTATGGAGCAGTCTGCGTATTTCTCGGGGGTTATGGTAAATGTTTTACTAAACTTTGTTCCGTTGGTTAAAGCATCTTTTACAGTAACGGTAGCCCCTGTTTTTGAAAATAAATACAGGTGAGAAAAAGAACCGTTATACTTGGATCCTGTTAAAGGATTGGTTACATTGGTTTCATTTCCGGGAGGAGCAATATACGTAAGGAACTTCTTTCCTGCTGTGGTTCCGCTTTCGGAAGAAACCATTGTCGCCATGTCGGAGGTTCCCGGAGAGCCGGTTTCAAACCAGTTTCCTTCAAAAACAGAAACTTTTTTTCCTGCGGTGCAGGTAACTCTGAACACGGTAGGATAAGAAACATTTCCACTGGTTTTTCCTACCCAGTCTCCCGCCGCTAAGCGATTGAGAGAGAAGGTTTGTACAGGTACCCAGTTTCCGTTTACAAAACGATCCAGTTTCACGGTATTGGTATTGTCCCAGCTTACGATCCTGATTTCCTGTTCGCCTCCCGCCTGATAAGGAACAGCGAAATACATCAGTTCTCCGGAAGAACTTCCATTGGATGTGGGAACATATCCTCCTCCGTCCCGCTCATTACCGAATAATGCGCCATACTGCATGGTTACGGGCTTATTGGCGACAAGCATATAGGTTTCTCCCGAAATCATTACATCCCTTCCTTCCGGAAAGCTGTAAATTAAATCCTGACCGACGTTCAGTGTTTTGGAAAAAACTTTAACGGGATTTTCAGCATCAACATCGGTAAAGCCTGTATTTGTTTTTGCCTGAGTAGAGATTTTGTAAAAGTCTACTACTGTATTGTTCTGGTAAGCAAATACATTAATATCTCTGTTAGAAGAGGTAATCATAGGAGCATAAACAATAAATTTCTGTCCGATAGAACTTTTATCCACACTCGGAACCCAGTCATGCTGCCAGTCGCTGTTTGTACTTTGGGAGGCATATACCAGTTTATTGGATTTTACAATAAAATAGTCTCCGTCCCATTTTAAAACGCCGCCGGAGGCGTATCGGGCATCATCGTTAATCCCATTATCTTTAATATAGAGCACGTAACTCTGTCCCGCTTTCAGTACGCCGGTTTTAGAATCGTCCGTGTCTCCGTCTGCGCCATCATCAATAATATTAAATTCCGTATCGTCGTATATGGCAGTTACGACCAGACAGACATTTCTTTGTACAGCATCATTATTCGGAGGAACGTAAATTTGAAAGTAAGTTGAGGGCTCCCCTGTTGCATAGAGATTATTTACCCCTAAAAAAAGAATAAATAAAAAGAATAAATTTTTCATACTTGCTGTTATTTTAGGTTAACATACCATAATCAACAAATATGCTTTTCTTAAAAACAACTGATTTTCAATAATTTAAACCTCATGCCAAATAAAAAAAATTCCAAAATAAAGAATTTGTTTCATTTTTTGGAATTTTAAACACCCTATTGCCGGAACAGAACTTTTTACTGCAATTAGAGTCAGAAAATCAGAATGAGGAATTAAATAAAATCTTAGTATTATTAAAACTTTTTGTGTAAAAGTTCTTTATTAACACCTCATCCTGGATTAGCAGTTTATATTAAATGATACGAAAAGTCAGAGAAAACACAGGTTAAATTCCCTTATTAACATTTCAAAATCAATTACTTAAACATATATCCATTTCCAAATAATGGAAACATGAATTGAGAAGGTCTTTAGAAACAGATTTGCTTCAATCTATAATTTACTTTTAACATTAAGATTAAGCCTCTTTAGCTTAAAAAAACTTAATAAAAATCAATGTATTGCTTTCTTAATTAGAATCAGTTTAACTAGCTTAAATTGACTTCGCCAAATCTAAAGATTTCTTAATGTTAAATTTAAGAATAAACAAAGTTTATTTTAATTGAGAAAGTTAAGAAAAGCTGTAAAACTTTTATTTAGCAATATTTAACAGGCTCTTAAACTTGTCTAAACTTTTTTACCGCAAAAGATGCAAAAGATTGTAACACTTTAGTAGTTTAAGTTTAATACTTAAATGGAAAAAGAGCACATAAGTTTAAAAAAATCACAGATTTTTTCTCTTTGCATACTTTTGAAATACTTTAAATAAATTCAATAAAGTCTTTGTCTCTTTTGCAGTTAAATTTAAAATGAGTTTAACAAACGAGACTAAATCTTAATGGTAAAAACAAATTATAAATTTAGACACGCTCTAAAAATAAAATCCTACGTATTCCAAAAAGAATATTTTTATTTAAAAAAGTTTAAACAAACTCAATATGTAAACAGGCTCTAAAGTTCTTTCTCCTTAAGCAAACGTACAGCCGAAGATAATATGTCTTCTATGTAACAGAACATTTCATAAAGTTCCTGATGGTCTATTGATATATCTTTCGATTTTGCTTCGAGTGTTTTCACATGTTCTGTGATGGAGATTATTCCTATCTGTTCTATGCTTGGTTTTATTTTATGGGTCAGCCTGGAGATCTCCGCGTAGTTCTTTTCCACAAAAGAAGTGTGGATTTGCGGAAGTACATTTTCAATCTGGCTGATGAAGATAGTGATCATTTTTTTTACAAAACTCTCATCTCCTCTGCTTAACAATCTTAAATTCTGCAGATTATAAATTCCCGCTTCTTCATTTGTATCTTCCTGTTCTGTTTTTCCTTTTGTGTAATGATATATGGTTTCCAGCAGTTCATTTTCAGAATAGGGTTTTGTAATGTAACTGTCCATTCCCGCCTTTCTGCATTTTTCTACTTCTGTTTTAAATGCATTGGCCGTCAATGCAATAATAGGGGTAGAAACATGGTATTGCTTTCTCAGAATTTTCGTAGTTTCTATTCCGTCCAATTCCGGCATCTGTATATCCATGAGAATGATATCAAAGCTTTTCTCTTTTAATATTTCTAATGCTCTGGCTCCGTTTTCCGCTTCGGTAACGATACATTTAAAGTTTTGAAGGGTGTTCTGTGCAACCAGTCTGTTTAGCTCACTGTCTTCTACCAGAAGAACCTGAGTTCCTTCCACAGAGATCTCCTGACTGAAGTCTGACCGGTTTTCTAATTTTTCCGGTATTCCTTTAGGAAGAACCAGTGTAACATCTATTTTTGTTCCTTTCTCTTTTTCGCTTTCTATTGTAATGTTTCCCTGCATCAGCTTTACCAGCTCTTTGGTGATCGCCATTCCTAAACCGGTTCCGCCTACTTTTCTGGCAATGGATGCATCTTCCTGATAGAATTTTTTAAAGATCTTTTCGATGAATTCTTTGCTCATTCCTATTCCGGAATCCACAACACTTATTTTTATCTTCTGCTTATCCGGATTATCCTCCAAAAATGTACATTCTACCCTGATCTCTCCTTTGTTGGTAAACTTCAGAGAATTACCGATGAGGTTGTATAATATTTGTTCGATCTTCGAAGCATCCCCCCTGAAAACGGGAGCAATATCTTTAGGAAAAACAGAGATCAATTTTATATTTTTCTGCACCGCTTTCGGCTGAAGAATATTCACTACGTTGTTCACTGTCTGCTGTAAAGAGAAGTCTTTAATATCGAGAGACATTTCGCCGGCTTCTATTTTAGAAATATCCAAAATATTATTAATGATGGAAAGCAGATGCTGAGATGCACTGTTGCTGTTGTCTACAAACTGTTTTTGTCCGGAGGTAAGATCCTGTTTTGCCAATTCCCTTAAAAATCCGATGATTGCGTTAAGCGGTGTTCTTATTTCGTGGCTCATGTTTGCCAGAAATGCTTCTTTAGCTTTGGAAGCTTCCTGCGCATTTTCTTTTTCTTTCTTCAGCGCTTCTTCCATGTGTTTTTGGTCGGTTATATCCAGATGGATTCCTACAGATCCGATAAGATTTCCCTTATCGTCATAATTGGGAGCTGCACTTATTGCCCACCATCTCAGCTCACCTCGTTTGTTTTTCACAGGAACCTGATAAACGCTGGAAAGTCCTTTTTTTCTGAGTGAAACATGATGCTCCACCAAAGGAATACTGTTTTCTTTGTATAAAAACAATTTTGAAGGTTCTTTGCCAATAAGTTCATCAATTTCATAGCCGGAAACATCACAAAAACTTTGGTTGGCATACTGTATTACTTCGTTGTTATCCACTTCCAGAAGTCCCAGATTCATGTTGGCAATAATATTGCGGTATTTTTGCTCCTGAACTTTTAAATTTTCTTCGGCTCTTTTTCTTTTTGAGATATCCTGAATAAAAGAACAGAAAAACTTTTTGCCATCCTGTTCTATGGGAATTATAGAAATTTCTATGGGAAATTCTTCTCCTGATTTTCTTATCGCAGAAAGTTCCAGCTGTTCATTAAGAACCGGGCCGTATCCTGTCTCCATATAATTTTTCATTCCTTCTTCATGGGCTTTTTTATGGATTTCAGGGATAATGGTTTCTGCCAGAGTCTTCCCGGTAATCTCCTCAGCCTTCCATCCGAAAATCTGTTCGGCTCTCTTATTCCAGAAGGTTATTTTCCCTTCAGAATCTGCATTGATAATGGCATTGATGGCGGAATTCATAATCAGCCTGTTTCTTTCTTCACTCTGTCTCAGGAGTTCTTTAGCCAAAACACTTTCCGTAATGTCATTATATTTCCAGAGATGTCCCCTGTATTTGCCGTTGATATAAATCGGAATGTAGTCTCTTTCCAGAAATCTTCCTGCTTTGGTTTCTAAAAGCTCATCTGTAACAATTTTTCTCTCCTCCAGAATTTCATTGATTCTTTCGGGAAACCTTTCCTCATTTGCAAAAAGATGTTTGGAATCTTCCGCAGAATTACTGCAGTCGATTCCCTGCATGGTTTCAGGAGAAAGAGGGATACTGAACATATCGCAGAACAAGCTGTTGGTAAAAAGAATTCTCCTGTTTTCGTCTTCCACCAGAATTCCGTACTGCAGGTTGGCGAGTAATGTTTTAAGCAGTTCGAGCGTTCTGTTAAGCTTACTTTCCATAAAGAATCTTACCCGGATATTTGCCAGAATCTGTGCAAACAGTTTCAGCAGATCATTTTCCTCGTTCCCGAAATTACGGTATTGATGCACTGCATCAAATCCTACAAATCCTTCACACTTCCCGTCGATCATCAAAGGAATGGCGAGAACACTTTTTACATTGTTTAAGAGCAGAAGATCTCTTAAATCTTTATCCGGAAAATCATCTGCATTATTAATGGTAATAGATTTTCCCTGTTTATGGAGTTCCACAAATTTTTCGAAAGGCTCCAGAGGAAAGTCCTGATAAAAACTGATATTGGAAAATATTCCTTCTGAGCAGTACTCATACAAATTGGAGCAGGTATTTTCCTGAAAGTCATATTTAAAAACATAAATTCTGTCCGCTTTTACAAATCTGGCGATGGCTTCAAGAGAACTGTTAATGTTATCATTAATTTCCTCTACAGGAATATTAATAAATTCTGAAGAAATATTCATTAAAAGCTGCTGAAACTCCAGCTGTCTGCTGAGCTGGTCTTCCACAGATTTTCTTTTCCTGATCTGCTCGGAAAGATATTCTGAAAGCTCTCCAAAATCTTCGGACTGCCGGATTTCCATATTCTCATCAAGCATTTTCAGTGACTGGTAGAGCTTACTGATAGAATCCTGCTTCAGAATATACTCTTTGTTAAGATCCTGATATACTTCCTGATATTCTTCTTCGCTTTTAGAGAAAGCATGGTTCATAAGTTCTTTATCTCTCTCGTAAGATGCATAAGAATCATTAACAGCAGATAAAAAATTACTGAATTCCGAATCTGAGTGAAAACTTTCCGGAAGATACTTTTTAATCTGTTTTTCCAGTAACTTATGATATTTCATTTTCTTTAAAGTATTTCATTAATACCGGTGATGGTGATGGTCTGGTTGTGCAGCTCGCAATTTTGGAAAGGCTTCAGAGGAGAAAACTCTCCGTAAGAATAAAAGCCCATTACGGCGGTTTCATTTCCCAGTACATCTACAACCGCATCTACTTCTTCTGAAATTCTGTTTCCCAAGACCAGCTTTCGTCCTACACAGCTGATAAGGATTGCCAGTTTAGGATTTGCGGAGTGAAAATCCTGGCATTGCTGTGCCGCATCCGTGGCTGCATCTATCAGTCTGTCGAAATTTGCCTTCATGAATCTTACCTTGCTTCCTTCCGGAATATCTCCTGCAAAAACCATATAATTTTCTCTGTCATTTACAGATAAAATCGTCCTAACTACCGTTTCTTCATTATCTTTCAGCTTTAGGGAAAGCGGAAAAAGCAGTGCGGAACTCGGGAGTTCTTCAGCATATTTTCCTAAATATTTTTTATAAAGATCGAGAGCATTTTTACCGTCTATTTCGTAGAGCTTATTTCCGGAAGATTTTGTTACCGTTTTCTCGATGCCGAAAGTTTCCCAGCCGCCAAAAGAAGCGTGAGAAAGCATAAGAGAACTGCCATAGAAACCAATGGCTGCAATATTATCGGGAGCAGGAACTTTGTTCAGCCCCGCAAGAGTTTTTTCAAAACGATCGCCATCGCCTGCAAGACCTCCTGAAATTAAAACTTCTTTCCGTTTTTCAGAATTAATTCCTTTTATCAGCTCACTTCCGTTTACGTTACTTCCGTCCGAGAGAACAAAAACCCATTTCAGGTCTTCCCGATATAAATTTTTCATCAGAGCAACTCCTGCTTCGTGGCTGTCTTTATAATCATTTATACAGATTTCTGTGGTTTTAATTTCAGAATTATCAAATCTGAGGGCGGTAACGGAGACCGTATCATCGTATACATCTTTACAAAATATTTCTCCTGCCGAAGAGCACAGAGCGATTTCAGCATTCGGGAATTTCTGTTGAATACTTTCAAAAACTTCGTTTTCGGACAGGAGCTTTCTTTCACCAAAACCAAGAACCAATTGCACTTCATTATAGTCTAACTGTTCATGATTAAGCTCTCTCGTCCATTTTCCTTCTGAGAAAAGTAATTTGGCTACCTTCATTTCTGCTTTTTTTGTCTGGTTTGAAATAAACTGTAACAGGAGATCTGCCTGCTGCTATGCTTTTCTAAGAGTACGAAAGAATTCTCACAAGTCCCGTTTTAATGCCTTTTCTGAGGAAAAAAAGATCATCAGATCTGAGATAAATATCTGCTGATAAAATGTCGTTTTCTGCTGTTATCAACTTCTTTTTTCGGCATCCCTTTGCATTTCTGAAAAGAAAAACTTCATAATCCTGATTTAGATTCCACGCCTCACTTTAAAATAAAATAATCTGTATACTGAGGATTTCATTGTTCATGATTAGTTTTATATTCAAATATAAAAAATATTAGGATGCCTTCAATGTTTTTTCTTACAGATTATCAGTACAATTAGAAAATGCAGGTTAGGATATGCCGGAGAAAATGTATAGTTCCGAAGAAAAAGAAGATGAGCGCTGCCTGCGAATATAAAGGCACAATGAACCGTTGAGAAATCCGGAAGACGGCTCAGACAAGAAATTCTGAAAGTAAACTTAATGCAATTACAGATACTGCAATGCATTAAGATTTAAAATTATTCTGAAAAAAATGAAGGGTATTTTACATGATCAATTCTGTTATCCCATAACGAAAGGCAGGCTTACAACTCTTTCATAGATCCAGTAACAAGCCATTACAATCACAAAAACAGAAACTGCCGCTCTGTAAAAATCGATATTCTTAAACCTGTTGGAAACGTAAAGAATAACAGGAAAACTTATCAGTACAATCAGGATCTGCACCAGTTCTATTCCCAGATTGAAGCCTAAAACACTCCAGATAAACTGACTGATATCCAGATTAAAAAACGTAATGGTATTGGCAAAAGCAAGTCCATGCACAAAGCCGAAAAGCAGGGCAATAAGAACTTCTTTCCCCAAAAAGATGGGTTTGGAAATGTTGATTCCGGACAGTAAGATGGTCATTGCAATCCCGATCTCTATATAATTCGGGTTGATATTTATTAAATGGATGGCTCCCAGAATCAGCATCAGCGAATGTCCTATCGTAAAAGCGGTTACGATTTTTACCACTCTTTTTACTGCAGATTTTTTATTGTCGAGAAGTTTCCATTTTCTGTCTTCTACAAAAAACGGGGCAACCAGAAGCAGGGAAATTAAAAACAGAATATGGTCTTTCCCTTCTAAAATATGCTTGAAACCCATTTCGACCATACTTCTGAACCCTGTAAAAAAGTTTCCTTCCTCTAATGATATATTTAAAGGCTGAATATTTCCGTCCAGATCGCGTGCTGCAACCCCCAGAATCTGATTAGAATTCTGTACTCCTTTTTCCCAGTCGGAAGCCAATCCTATAATCGATTTGTGATTATAGATCTGGTGTACAAAGGCATCGTAATGAAGGGTGAAATCTCGGGTATCTTCTTTTTTTTGTGGTTTTGCCGTAATTCTGAAATCTATTTTATCATACAGCCCGACCACAGAATCCTGTGTTCTGGAGATCTTATAATCAACAAGTTCTATATTCCAGAATCTGTTCTCAGAGGAAATTTTGATATGATCTTTAAAATACTCCTGAATCTTTTTTTTCTGATCCGGTGTTATTTTACCATTATAAACGATTTCAAAATCCCGAAGCGGCGCAGTAATATCTATCGCCGCACCGCCCGGATACATATGAAACATGACCTTTGTATCCGGCAGCGGATGTGCCGATGCAAAGACTGAAAAAAGGACAAAGAACAGAAACAGTTTCTTCAGCCCTTTATTTTTTGATGAGCTTTTGCCCATTTGTTTTTGTACCATTGTGTTGTATATTGAAGGTATAAACTCCTTTTTCAAGACTGCTTAAGTCGGCAGAGACAGAATTTTGTCCTTTCGGCAGACTGCTCTTTTCTATGCTTTTCGCCAATCTTCCGCTCTGGTCATAGATGTTGATTTTTGTATTTCCCTTTTCAGAAGCTGTAAAGTTAAAGGTTGCAAAATCTTTCACCGGATTAGGGTAAACTACAGGTTTAGATACCGAAGCAGCTGTTTCATTGGTGGATAATGTACTGCCCGTTCCTCCGTAATCTGTTGTATGATCTCTCCAAATGCTGTGAGGATGTTTAGGCGTGAGGATAATTCCGTTCTGTACAGAATATTCTATCCAGACTGATGGTCCGTCTATTCTTACATAACCGTTCTGGTTGGTCAGTGTGGCATCGGTAGACCATGCAATGTATGTATTATCCAGTTCATTATTATATTTTGTCATAATCGTTGCCGCATTCGTATCGTCCACATCATTTACGTAGGTTGCAATTGCATTGTAGACGAGCTGTTTCTGAGCGGTCGTTAAATTGCTTACTTTCAGTCCGGATTTGGTGGTCGGGAACAGCCAGTCTTTTCCGGGACCGCAGACCAAATCGGTGTACGTTGTGGAAAGCTGTGCCGTAGTAAGCTGTGCAGAAGATAATCCGGACAGCATATTCACAAGAGCCGTTTTTTCTTCAATCATTGGCTGATAGGTTACCGAATTATAGGTAAAAGAGGCAAAAGGCTCCGCAGCGACAAAAGAAGGAGTTGCGCCCACAAGAACTCCGTTGATATAGGTGTTGGAAACCGTTCTGTGATGCCCTGTCATCTGGATTTCAAAAGTTCCTGATAAAGATGGAGTTCCGAAAAACCCGATATAAAAATTACCTTCTCCGTAAGTGGTTCCGCCTCCGTTGTTTGAAAGATAATTGTCTGCCATCCAAAGTCCGTAGATCTCGTTATAGCCTTCGTTTCCTGTTCCGGATAAAGCCTGAATGAGATTTCTGGCAGCGGTTAACTGAGCCGTTGTAAGAGTTCCCATTTTCAGTCCGATTCTCGGAGACATGGCAGCAGGAAGATTCGACCATGTTTTTGCATTGGCATACGTATAAGCCAGCTCGAGCGTTGAAATCTGTGAACTGGAAAGAGTGGCTTTGAAGGCATTGGCAAGATCAATAATCTGTTGTGTGGTTACCACTGTTTTCGCAGCTTTATTTTTCTTGGCAATATTCGTCATAAACGCTGCTTTTGGGGTTTCCGTATCTTTTTTAAAAAAGCTGAAAAATGAAAGTGCCGCAACAGAAGTGGCTACAGTGATGCTGAATAGTGTTTTCATTGTATAAGTGTTTAAATTATAGGTCTCTAAAAGTTGTATTTTAAAATTAATCGTGCATTAAAGGGCGTTCCTGCGGTATAATGGATCTCTTCCACGCTTTCGGTTTCGTTTTGAAGACGGCTTTCGGTGAGGAACTGGGTTTCTTTCCATTTGGTGTTGAAAATATTATCGATATTAATTCCCACAGAAACTTTTCTGAACTGATAGTTCACAGAAAAATCGGTGATAAAATACCCTTTCGCTGTTACAGAATTATCCTCATTCGCAGGTCGGTCTCCTAAATATCTTGCATTGATGCTTCCTGAAAAACGGTTAAGATTTTTCACAGACAATCCGCTGACAAAGGTAGTTTTGGGAGCAAGAGGAATGTAATCGTTCCCTTTGGCTTCTTCTATGGCTCTTGCGTGGGTGTAGGTAAAATCGGTATTCCAGAAGAGCCAGTTGTTCAGCTGATAACGGAATCCCACATCAACACCTTTTCTTGCTGTTTTTCCTGAGGGTTCCACCACCGCTTCATCGCCTACATAAACAAATTCCTGTTCGAGAAAAAGATACCACAATGAGGCGTTTATTAGCAAGTTGGGAAGAGGTTTCCACGAAAATCCCAAATCGGCATTGTAAGAAGCCGGCAGAATGTTTTTCCCTTTTTCGGCAATTACCACTCTTGCATCATTGCTGTGAAAGCCTTTTCCTAACTTCAGAAAAGCATTAAAACCTGTATTAAAAGAGTATAAAAAATTAAGTTTCGGACTAAGAACAGCTTTTGCTTCAGACTGAGTCTGATATTTTTCTGCCAATTGATCCACCACATTAAATTTGAAATAATCTACCCTCAATCCTGCATTAATCAGCCACTTTCCGAAAGAGAAATCCCAACTGCCGTACCCGAATACATTAGTCTGATTAATATCTCCCAGACTGAGGTATTGCAAAACGGTTTGTCTGTTCTTGGTATGAGAAAGTTCTATATCCTTATTGTTATCATTTCGTAAACCTCCTCCTGTTTTAAAACTGATATTGTCATTTATTTTCCCGTTGTATTCCGATTGAAATCCTACAATCGTCCTGTTTTCTTTCTGCCTGATCTGATCTCCGTTGATGGGATCATTCAGGAAAAAGGTAAAATTAGAATACAGTTCAAAATCATATTTATTGAAATACACCTGATTTCTGATAAAAGCATCATCATTGATTTTTCTTTCATACTGAAGATTGAAATTGCTTCGGCTTGTTGTACCTCCTTCCGTATTATCTATTGCTCCAAAATGCGAAATAAGTCCGCTGTTTACAGCTCTTTCCGGTATCTGTCCGCTTGCATCCCATCTGCTGTTAAAGTGCGAAACTGAAACAGACAGTCTGTCTTTATCGCTCAGTCTTGAGGTATATTTTCCAAAAAGGTTGATGCGGTTGAAGTTTTGAGGAGCATCAAAATAATTATCCGTCATTAAAAACTCTCCCGCAAAATAGGCAGACTGGTTGTTTTTGCTCAGTAAATTAAAAATCCCGTTAGTTCTGAAGGTATTAAACTGCCCGATTTCCAATCCTAAACTGCTTTTGTCGACGAAATCTCTGGTTTTAAAAGCGACAAATCCGGCAGTGGCAAAATCGCCTTTATCCGCAAAATAAGATCCTTTATCAAAATCAATGCTTTCTACCGTTTCCGGAATTATGAAATGTAGATCGGCATATCCCTGTCCGTGAGCGTGAGACACCATGTTTACAGGCATTCCGTCTACAGAAATGGCAACATCGGTTCCGTGATCGGCATCAAAACCGCGCAGAAAAATCTGCTCAGCTTTTCCTCCTCCTGCGTGCTGCCCGATAAATAAGCCCGGAACTTTCCTCAGCAGATCCTGAGATGAAGCAACAGGCTGTACCTGCAAATCGATTTTCGAAATGGTATTTAAATTTTTTAAATTTTTCGTAATGGTGATTTCTTTGATCTGAAATGATTTTTTTTCTAAGATAATATTCAGGTTTTCCAGATTTTTCAGAACGATCTTTTGGGTCTCAAAATCCTGATGAACAAATTCCAGACTATCTTCCGGGCTTACATTTTCCAACAAAAAATTCCCTGAAATATCGGTATGGGTATGATACAAAGGTTTAGAAATATTCTTTACTAAAACATTTTCTACCGGATGACCGTTTTCATCAGAGATAATCCCCCTGATCGTACTCTGGGAAAATATTAAAACCGGAAAAAGAAAGAAAAAAAGCAATCTCATTTCATTTCTGATTTTTATTGTGGATTTCTAAACCTCACAGGTTTTAAAAACCTTTGAGGTTTGGGTAAGAATCTTTTTATGAATTAGTCGTTGCATAATCGTTCACTCTGTCTCTCCAGATGGAGTGATAGTGCACTCCGCTGAGAACAATCCCGCCCTGTACGGAAAATTCGATCCACACTTTTGGACCTGCAATTCTGAAGTAATCATTTTTTACCGTCATTGAAGTATTTCCGCTGTAATAGATGTAGGTATTGTCTAATTCTGATGTGTAGGTTGCCAGAATAGAAGCTGCACTGGTATCGGAAACATCATTTACATAGGTTTTAATTACATTCAGTACCAGTGCTTTTTGAGTCGCATCCAAAGCAGAACACTGCAGCCCTGAAAAAGCAGTCGGGAAACTCCAGTTGGCGGTAGGTCCGCAAACCAGATCCGTAAACGTTGTACTGGCTTTTGCAGTGGTAAGCTGTGTGGAAGAAAGCGCGCCAAGTAAAGCAACAATAGCATTTTTCTCCTGATCTACCGGCGCATACGTTGTAGAATTAACCGCAAAAGACAATGGTTCAGTAGCCGTAAACAAAGGGGTTGCAGCTACTAAAGCTCCATTATTATAGGTATTGGCAATGGTTTTATGATGCCCCGTAAACATAATTTCGAATTTCCCTGTGGCAGAAGGAGTCCCGAAGAAAGCCAGATAAAAATTTCCTGAACCATAAGTACTTCCGCCTCCATTGGCATTGAGATAATTATCGGCATACAGCAATTGCTGAATTTCATCATAGCCTTCATTAGCGGTGGTTCCGCTCATTTCTTTGATGATGGCTTTGGCAATACCTACCTGTGTTCCATTAAGATTCCCTAAAGGAATACCTTTTCTTGCAGACATCGCCGCAGGAAGATTAGACCAGGTTTTAATGTTGGCATAGGTATAATCCAGCTGAACGGCGGCAAGCTGTGAGGAAGTAAGCGTAGCTTTTAACTGTTCGGTAAGACAGACAATTTTGGAAACCCCCGTTACGGAACCGCAGGCTGTTACATCTGTAGCGGCTATGGATGCTGCTCCGGTTGTTCCCACAGCATTATCAGATGCTCCTCCGCCTGTGTTGCTGGTAGAATTACCAGAATCTGCAGAATCATTATCATCAGAACATGAAACGATAAAAGTGCTGAGCGTAATGCCGAGAACACTTATCATCAAAAAGATTTTTTTCATAATATGTTATTTTAAAATTCATTACAAAAAAAATCAATAATCCCATGGGTTTCAGGAAAGTGTGGTCAATGATAAAATAGTTGTGGTGAAAATGTATATTTTTAATTTTAACCTCAGTTCGGGATAAGAAATAAATTTAAACAATTGATTTATAGCATTATATTAATTTATCGCAAAGAAAAACAAAAGATTTTTTTACTTATTGAAAGTTGGTAAGCTAAACAAAGGCACTTCGTTTATTTAAAAAAGACAAAAATGGTATTACTTTGATCAGTTTTACGCCTTTGTATATCTTAAAAGCTGAATTCCTGATAATTGAATCGCTTTGTTTAACACGGTGTTTAAGAAGACTTATCCCGAACTCACGTTAAATTATATCTTTTTAAGAAAGTCTTCTTCATAGGTATTGCCTACAGGAAGCGCAATATCTTTTATATAAACTGTCTTGTGCCTGAAAGAAGTTATTTTTGCTAAAGAAACAATACTGGAACGGTGGATTCTGCAGAAATGCTGCTCAGGAAGTTTTTCCAAAAGTTCTTTTATGGTAATTCTTACTAAAAGTGATTTTTGGTTTTCAAAGTAAAATTTCACATAGTTATCCTGTCCCTCGATGTACAGAATCTCACTGAAAACAACTTTTACCAATCCGTAATCTACCCGAAAGTAGATAAAACCTTCATCGTGGGCAGAGAGTAATTTTTTTTGCTCCGCTGCTCTGTCGACTGCCATTTTAAAACGCTGAAAGCTAAATGGTTTCAGCAGATAATCAAAAGCTCCGATCTCGTAGCTCTCTACAGCATATTCTTTATACGCTGTTGTAAAAATCACCAGGGTTTCCTGTGGCAAGGTTTTATAAAAATCGATCCCTGAAGCAGCGGGCATATTAATATCCAGAAAAAGCAGATCCACAGGATTGTTTTCCAGAAAATATCTTGCTTCGCTGGTCTTGAGGAAGGTTTTCTTTAAGTCTATCTCCTCAATATTCGCACAGAATGCTTCTATGATCTCTAAGGATGGTAGTTCATCGTCCAGTGCTATAGCGGTAATCATAACAAATTAATTTTGAGATTGACGATAAATGCCTTTTGATCTTCTTTAATCTCCAGCGTATGTTTTTGAGGATAATAAAGCATGAGCCTTTCTTTGGTATTTTTAATCCCGATGTTACTGGATTCTATATTTTTGGCAGATACAATTCTATTGAAAACCATAAAATTCAATTCATTTTCCTGTATAGATATTTCTATTTTTATTTCAGAATTTTCATCCGGATTTACACCATATTTAAAAGCATTTTCCACAAAAGTGAACAGGATAAGAGGAGCAATTTTTTTATTATCAAAATCGCCTGTTTTTTCAAATTCAACGGCTACAGAATTTCTCAGTCTGGACTTCTGTAACTCGATATAATTGCTGATATACTGAATTTCTTTTTCCAGCAGAACTTCATTCTGATAGGAATCCTGTAAAAGATACCGCATAAAATCTGAAAAAACTAATACCGTATCTGCTGTTTTATCGTCTTTTTTTATCGCAAATGCATAAATACTGTTCAGGGTATTGAATAAAAAATGGGGATGAATCTGCAGTTTGAGGTGAGAAAGTTCTGCCTGCAGCTTTTCGTTCTTAATTTTCTGGTTCTGCATTCTTTCAAACCAGAAGGTGGAAAAAAATATCGTCCCCACGAAAAGGAAGACCAGATGATCTACCTCCGAGAAGAACAGCTGAATCCTGTGAAACATTGTTTTTTCATGGGTTCTCGGATGGAAGGGCAGCTGTGCAAAGTCTGGCGGAGCATGAGATCCGAAAAGCGCCCATGGCAGAAGTAAAACGACCATGAGTCCCAAGAAAACCAGAAACCCATACTGCAGATATTTTTTCTGAAATAAAAGTCCCGGAATAAGGTAAGTGTAATTGATGTAAAAAAAGATGAGGATCAGCAAATTACCCAGTATATTTTCTGATAAATCTTTAAAATAATGAGGTTCTGAGCTATCCATAGGAAACGCAGGAAGAAGAACCGGCTGGAGTAAAAACAGAACTACCCCCGTAAAGATTAATAATTTTCTCTTACTCATAGTTATTATACAAAATTATTGTTTTTATGATTGCAAAGAGAAAAATGTTGTGAAGTGGTTTATTTTTGGGGTGAATGTTTAACAACAGGTGGCTTCGGCTCCGCTCAGCCACCTAATGAATATGCTCAGTCACTTAGTTTTACATTCAGCCATTTTGTTTATTTCCAGCCGTCTATTAATTATCTTTTCTAATTTCTAATACTAAAAAAAGCAAAAAAAGGTGGCTGAGCGGAGCCGAAGCCACCTTTTGTATTTAAGAAGCAATCTGGGTTAAATATCAAATCCGAAATTTTGTGCATTTTTATTGGTTAACAGAACGAAGGTATTACAGAATTTTCCAATTTCAGGCACCTGTGAAAAAGATGACCGGTTTTGACTGCTTTTGACCGGTTTTGACCGGTTTGAAAACCCATTTCTTCGGATCATGTTCGGGTCTTCTTCGGATCGGCTTCGGAAAAATGGGATTTTTTCCGAAGAAACACCGAACAACAGCCGAAGAATTCCGAGAGAATTTTGAGTGGTTTTTGATTGGGAAATAATGGGTTTTTAGCTTTTTGTCGGGAAGAATATATTTTCCTAATTCATGTAAAGAAGCAGGCACAGATTTGATTTCACTTCTTTAAATCACTAACTGAAACCACCTATTATGCCAGCATCTATAATGGAGAAAAGATAAATAATGATGTTATTTGTGTTCAAATTTTGATGAACTGCAAGAGAAAATTAATTCTTTTGGAATAAGTCTGTTTAAACTTTTATTTAACCGCAAAAGAAGCAAAAGATTGTAGCACTTTAGTAGTTTAAGTTTAATACTTAAATCTAAAAAAGAACACATAAGTTTAAAAAAAATCAAAGATTTTTTCTCTTTGCAAACTTTTGAAATACTTTGAATAAATCCAATAAAGTCTTTAGTGTTCCTTTTGCGGTTAATTCTGAAATTAGTATTTGCCTTCATTTTCCTATCCCCCGGAATTCTTTTTTAGCTGCAGACTGCTTTTATTTTTAATGAAAAGAATATAAAAATAAAGTTTCTATATTGTTTTCCGGTTTTCCGTATTTTCATTAAAAAATGTTTTGTTTATATTTGTTATTTAAACTAAAGCCATTGTGAATCAAAATCCTGAACAATTAGCCAGAGACCTTATTGATGAGAAATTAGAATCCAGCGGTTGGGTAATACAAAATAAAACCCAAATCAATCTGGCTTCTCACCTTGGCGTTGCGGTAAGGGAATATACTACCGATGTAGGGCCTGCCGATTATGTGCTGTTTGTAAAAGGAAACCCTGTAGGAATTATAGAGGCAAAAAGAATGGAAATGGGGCAAACCCTTTCTATAGTTGAAGAGCAGGGAGAAGATTATGCCAATGCAAAATTAAAATACCTTAATAATCAACCTTTGCCGTTTGTGTATGTAAGTACAGGCGAGATTACCAAGTTTACCAATTATAGAGATCCAAAACCCCGCTCCAGAGAGATTTTTTCTTTTCACAGACCCGAAACATTGTTGAAATGGTTTCAAAGTGAGAAATCCTTAAGAAGCGGATTACTGGATATTCCCGAACTTCCTATTCTTAATTTACGGGATTGCCAGATAGACGCCATTACCAATTTAGAAAAATCATTTAAAGATTTCAGACCTAAAGCATTGGTTCAAATGGCTACCGGCTCTGGTAAAACATTTACTGCTATTACTTTTATTTACAGGCTTCTAAAATATGCCAAAGCCAAACGCATCCTTTTTCTGGTAGACACTAAGAACCTGGGCGAACAGGCAGAGCAGGAATTTATGGCGTATCTGCCCAATGACAGCAACAGCAAATTTTCTGAACTCTACCCTGTTACCCGATTGAAAAACAGTTTTATTCCTGATGACAACCAAGTGTATATAAGCACCATTCAGAGAATGTATTCTATTTTAAAAGGGAGTGAATTAGACGAGAGTGCCGAAGAAAACAATCCGTATGAATCTTTTCAGCCCAAAGAAGCTTTGCCCGTAGTGTATAATGAAAAAGTTCCTGTAGAATTTTTTGATTTTATCGTTATCGATGAATGCCACCGCAGTATTTACAATCTCTGGAAACAGGTTTTAGATTATTTTGACGCATTTCAGGTAGGGCTTACCGCTACTCCTGACAACCGGACTTTTGCTTATTTCAATGAAAATGTAGTGTCTGATTACGGGTATGAAAAAGCGGTGGTAGATGGTGTTTTAGTTCCTTACAATGTTTTTACCATTGAAACCAAAATTACCAAGGAAGGCGCACAAATACAGATGGGAGAACGTGTAGATAAAAGAGAACGCCTTACCCGGAAAAAGTTTTGGGAAACAGTAGATGAAGATGTAGCCTACAGCGGAAAGCAATTAGACAAAGATATTGTAAATCCAAGCACCATAAGAAACATCATCAAGGCGGTAAAAGAAAACCTGCCACAGATGTTTCCCGACAGATTGGATAAAGAGGGAAAATTTGAAGTCCCTAAAATGCTGGTTTTTGCCAAAACCGACAGCCACGCCGAAGATATTATAGAAATTGTAAGAGAAGAATTTGGCGAAGAAAATAAGTTCTGTAAAAAAATTACCTACCAGTCTCAAGAAGACCCTAAAAGTATTCTGAGCCAGTTCAGGAATGATTATTATCCCAGAATTGCGGTAACGGTAGACATGATTGCTACGGGAACAGACATTCGTCCGCTGGAAGTTTTGCTGTTTATGCGTGACGTAAAAAGCAAAAGCTATTATGAGCAGATGAAAGGCAGGGGAACCAGAACCTGTTCATTGGAAGAATTGCGGCTGAAAGGAACACCTTCTGCACAATACAGCAAAGACCATTTTGTAATCATAGATGCAATAGGCGTGGAAAGTTCCCAGAAAACCGATAGCCGTCCACTAGAAAAAGCACCGGGCGTTTCCCTGAAAGATGTTTTGCAGAGTATAGCGATGGGAAACCGCTCCGAAGAAATGCTCACTACTCTGGCGAACCGATTGATACGCCTTGACCGGCAAATCAATGAAAAAGAAAAAGCGGTCTTTAGCGAACACGCCAATGGTTTACAGATAAAACAGGTGGTTCAGAAACTGTTGGATGCTTATAATCCTGATGCCTTAGAGCAAATCAGAACCAATGTAGAGCATGAAAAAACAGACGGATCTCCTGCGGAAAAAGAAAAAGCGGTAGAAGAACATCACCGGGCTTTAATAGAAAGAGCCGTGGAAGAACTGCACAATCCGGATTTGCGCAATTTTATAGTAGATATACGCAAGAAATACGACCAGATCATAGACACCGTAAACATAGACGAGATTACCAATATAGGATGGGCAACCGACCAAAAAGAACAGGCAGAGAGCACCGTGGAAGCTTTTGAACGATGGGTACAGGAAAACAAAGACGAGGCTCTGGCATTGCAGATTTTCTATGATGCGCCTTATCGGAGAAGAGAACTTACCTACAAGCTCATCCGAGATTTGTATGAAAAACTTATTTTGGAACAACCTGCACTGCAACCCGCCAAATTATGGGATGCATACAGCCAGATAGAAAACACCCCGAAAACCAGAACCGAAAAACCCAAACAGGAATTGGTGCTTTTGGTGTCTGTGATCAGAAAAGCGCTGAAGATTGATGAACACCTTACAGGGTATGACCGAACAGTAGATAGAAATTTTAAACAATGGATTTTTGCACAAAATGCGGGAAAACATAATACCTTTACCGAAGAACAAATGCAGTGGCTGCGTATGATAAAAGATTTTATCGCCAACTCCTTCCATTTTGAACAGGAAGATTTTGAGTTAGACCCTTTTAATGCACACGGTGGTTTAGGTAAGTTTTACCAATTGTTTGGAGACCAGTATTTGGAGATTATTGATGAATTGAATGAAGTTTTAGCGGCGTAATTTGTTATGCAAAAAAGTAAATATTTTCAGAGAAAAATTGTTGAACTATCAAATGAATCTGAAGTAGAACATCAAATTATTTTCATTACATCAATGATTGATGTGTTGGAAAGTTTTATAATGAAGAAAATAAAACACTAAAAAATTTAAATGACTAAAAATAACTGGCAAATAAAAAAACTTGGTGAAGTCTGTAAATTAAAAAATGGATTTGCATTTAAAAGTGATAATTATCTTGATAATGGAATTCCTGTTATTAGAATTTCGGATATTAAAGATGGGTTAATCGTTCCAAGAAATACAGTTTATGTTTCTGAAGATTCTGTTTATGATAATTATATCATAAACGAAAATGAAATTATTGTTGCAATGTCAGGAGCAACAACAGGTAAATTTGGAATATATAAATCTAAAGAAAAAGCATATCAGAATCAACGAGTTGGGAAATTTGATATTATTGATAAAAAACAATTAGATAACAATTTTCTTCTACATCAATTACATTCTTTAAAAAGACAAATTGAAAAAGATGCTTATGGAGGAGCACAACCCAATATTTCTTCAAAGAAAATTGAAGAAATGGAAATTGTTTTACCCCCGCTCGAAACCCAACACGCCATCGTCTCCAAAATAGAAGAACTCTTTAGTGAGCTAGATAAAGGCATTGCAGAACTAAAAACCGCACAACAGCAACTCAAAACCTATCGACAAAGCGTACTAAAATCTGCTTTTGAAGGGAAATTGACTAATGAAAATGTAAAAAATGGTGAGTTGCCGGATGGTTGGGAAATGGTTAAGTTTAATGATTTTAGTAAATTACAAAGAGGTTACGATTTACCTCTTTCAAAAATAATAGATGGTGAATTTCCAGTTATTACTTCTGCTGGAATCAATGGTTATCATAATGATTTTAAAGCAAAAGGACCTTGTTTGACAACAGGTAGAAGTGGTAGTGTTGGGAATATTAACTATGTTGAAGTAGAAAAATACTGGCCACACAATACTGTATTATATGTAAAAGATTTTTGTGAAAATTATCCAAAATTTGTTTATTATTTTTATAAACAGTTTAATTTCAAATCTTTTAGTGCAAGTACAGCTGTACCAACTTTGGATAGAAAACAGTTGTTTAATGAAAATGTTAAAAGACCACCTTTAAAAGAACAACACCAAATCGTCCAAGAAATCGAAAGCCGTTTAAGTGTAGCCGATAAAATGGAGCAAAGCATACAGGAAAGCCTGCAAAAAGCAGAAGCTTTGAGGCAGAGTATTTTGAAGAAGGCTTTTAGTGGGGAGTTAGTATAAAAAATAACTATAAAAAATACTAAAAAATGAAACCTAACATTTTTAATTGGGCTACTTCTGAATTAAGTCAAGATGCCTTTATTTGTTGGCTATTAAGCTGGGCAAATAGAAAAGAATCTAAAGAATTATTTGAAACTTCAAAATTATTAATTAACAAACTCACAAATGGAGCTATAATTAATTTTGAAAATGTTGAAGTATATAAGCAGCATCAAAATATTGACATAGTTTGTGTAGTAGACAATACAAAGGTAATTTTGATAGAAGATAAAGTACATACAAATCATCATAGCAATCAGTTAGAAAGGTATTATTCAACTCTTCAAGAACAATACACTAATGAAAACATTTACCCTGTATTTTTTAAAACTGGTGATCAAAGTAACTTTATAACAATCAGAAATATAGGTTATCAAACATTTCTAAGAAATGATTTTTTAGAAGTTTTGAATTTTGGAATTAGTTCGGGTATAAAAAATGATATTTTTATAGACTTTTATGAACATTTAACAAGTATCGAAAACTCTGTTCAAAGTTATTTGAGTCTACCTGTAAATGAATGGCATTGGGATAGTTGGAAAGGATTTTATACAGCTTTACAACATAGATTAGAAGATTGTGAATGGGGTTATGTTCCGCAAAAAAATGGTGGTTTTTTAGGATTTTGGTGGTATTGGTATTCCAAAGAAACAAATGACAATTTGAAATATGAGTATTATCTTCAATTAGAGCATAATAAATTTTGTTTTAAAATGTCACCTGAAGATAAAAAAGATGCAGAAGCTACAAGAAGTCATTTTAGAAACTTACTATATCTAAAGGCTAAAGAGCATAACATTGATATATACCAAAATGGAAGAATTGGAAAGTGGATGACGGTTGCAGCTTTATCTAATCCATATATAAAAACAGATGCCAATGGTTTTTTGGATTTAAACTCAACTATTAAAAATATTAAAAGAATTCAAAGAATGATTGATGAAATATAACTAAAATGAAGTTTGAAACTTATGAACTAAAAATTACAGATAATGAAGATCTATCATGCTCAATTAAGCTAGAGCCTAATACTGGTGTAGCGTTGATAAAGGAAAGGCGCAAGTTATATATAATTCATTATAACAATGAAATATTTTATGTTGGTGAGGCGCATACTTCTATGAAAATTCGACTTCTAAGAGGTTGTAATGCTTATAACTATTATAAAAATAATAATGATATTGCTCGAAATGGTTATAAAGGCTACAAATGGTTAGATAACGATAAAAACCCAAAAAGAAATCTGACTGTAAATGTAGTAACTTTTACCAAAGAATATGACAATAGAAGAGAAGTGATAGAAGCTATTGAAGGAGAATTAGTTTATTTAATAAGAAATAAATTAGGTTATTGGCCTAAATTTCAAAATGAAATACATTTTAGTAATAATTTTGAAGCTACTGAATTAGCAATAAGTATATTTTCAAAAATTTCATATTTATAAATATGTCAATACCTTCAAACATTAATCGAGAACATATTTTTCAAGCAATAATAAGAATTGAAAAAGAAGGAATACCTGCGCGTAGATATGCAAGAGAATATGCAATGTGGTATGAAGAAAAAGAATATCCTTGTAAATTAATAATTTCTTGGGCTAATATTTATGCCAACGGAGAAGAGCTTGATCCAAATCCAAAGGTTTTTAATACTTATATGGCTCAAGATTTTCTAACAAAAAGAGGCTTCACAATAATTAAGATTTAAAAAATGAGCAACAATAATTCAGCAATAGTAAGCAAAGTATGGGCGTTTTGTAATACTTTAAGAGATGACGGCGTAGGTTATGGAGATTATCTGGAGCAGCTTACCTATTTGCTTTTCCTAAAAATGGCACACGAATACAGTTTGCCACCCCATAACCGTAATTTAAACATTCCTGAAGAATACACTTGGGAAAGTCTTTTGCAATACAGTGGAGAAGCTTTGGAAGTGCATTACAACGTAATGCTAAGAGAACTCGGCAAAAGCAAAGGAATACTGGGACAGATATTTGCCAAAAGCCAGAACAAAATACAAGACCCTGCCAAACTCTACAAACTCATCAAAATGATTGATGCAGAGCAATGGGTAATGATGGGCGTAAAAGACAAAGGAGATATTTATGAAGGTTTGCTGGAGAAAAACGCAGAAGACACCAAAAGCGGAGCGGGACAGTATTTTACCCCTCGTCCTTTAATTAAAGCAATGGTAGCTTGTATTAATCCTCAACCTAACAAAACCATTGGAGACCCAGCTTGTGGAACAGGAGGTTTCTTTTTGGCAGCTTATGATTGGCTTACAGAACACCATAATCTTGATAAAGAACAGAGACAGTTTTTAAAATACCACACTTTCAAAGGCAATGAAATTGTAGCCAGCACCAGACGATTGGCTTTAATGAATTTGTTTCTGCACAATATTGGGGACATCGATTCTGATAATTTTATTTCGCCTAATGATTCCCTAATTGCAGATTCAGGAGAGCGTTTTGATTATATCCTTGCCAATCCGCCTTTTGGTAAAAAAAGCAGTATGACGTTTACCAATGAAGCAGGAGAACAGGAAAAAGATGAGTTAACGTACAATCGTCAGGATTTTTGGGTTACCACCAGCAACAAACAACTGAACTTTGTGCAGCACATCAAAACCATGCTTAAAGAAACAGGAAAAGCAGCGGTAGTTTTGCCGGATAATGTCTTGTTTGAAGGAGGAACAGGTGAAACGGTGCGTAAAAAACTAATGGAAACAACCGATTTGCATACCATTTTACGTTTGCCAACGGGTATTTTCTATGCCAATGGTGTTAAAGCGAATGTTCTATTCTTTGACGGAAAACCATCAAGTAAAAAATCTTGGACTAAAGAGGTTTGGGTATATGATTACAGAACCAATATTCATCATACCTTAAAGAAAAATCCTTTGAAATTACAGGATTTACAGGAGTTTATTGATTTGTATCAGGAAGGAAATACAGGCAAAAGAAAAGAAACCTATCACGCAGAAAGCAATCCGGAAGGAAGATGGAGAAAGTTTACGTATGAAGAAATTTTGGCAAGAGATAAAACGAGTTTAGATATCACTTGGCTGAAAGACCAATCTCTAGCAGATTTAGACAACTTACCTGAACCGGATGAAATAGCGGTCGATATTGTAGAAAACATAGAATCAGCGTTGGAGAGTTTCAGAACAATCGTAAATTCATTAAAATAAAAACGCTTAATTTCCAAAAGTTAAAAATAATTTAGTTGTGAGTTTTTTTAATTATAACTATTTGATTATTTGAATATTGCAAAATGAAGTAAAAAGCGGTTCGAGAAATGCCCCAAAAATCCCATAATTTTATTCTGGATTTCTCGAACCCGTTTGTAAGCGGGTATAACTTTGTTTATCAAACAATTAAAAACAACAAAGTCGCCAAATTGGCGACTTTGTCAGTTGGGTGGTCCCACCTGGGCTCGAACCAGGGACCACCTGATTATGAGTCAGGTGCTCTAACCAACTGAGCTATAGGACCTCAAAACTTGGTTAAATTTTGTGTTTGCAAAAATAGTAAAATTTCTTTCACTACAAAATTTTTTATTGCTTTTCTTGGCAAAGTTCTACCAGCACGCCGTTTGTGGATTTGGGATGAAGGAAGACAACTAATTTATTATCAGCACCTTCTTTCGGCTCTTCCGAGATAAATTCAAAACCTTCTTTTTTCAGTCTTTGCACTTCCTCCAGAATATTTTCCACACCAAAAGCCAGATGATGGATGCCTTCACCCTTTTTTTCAATAAATTTTGAGATCGGACTATCTTCTTTACTCGCCTCCAAAAGCTCAATCTTACTTTCTCCGGCAGCATAAAAAGAAGTTACCACCCCTTCTCTTTCCACAGATTCCTGTTTATAAGATTCCTTCCCTAAGAGCTTTGCAAAAAGTTCATCAGAAACGCCTAAAGATTTTACGGCAATGCCGATATGTTCTAATTTCATAAATATTTAAATAAATTAAGTCGTAAATTTGATACAGCGACCAGATTTCAAAGTATCAATTCAAACAAAAGTACTAAATTTGCAGAAATTATGGAAAGTAACAGACAAAGAAAAGTAGCACAGATTATACAGGAAGATTTCGCAGAACTTTTCCGCAAGCAGGCTTCAGAAAGCAGACAAAGCATTCTGGTAACGGTTTCGGATGTAAAAGTAACGGCGGATCTGGGTATTGCCAAAATTTATTTAAGCATATTTCCTCAGGAACACCGCAAAGCTGTGATGAAGGAAATTGAGGAGAACAAGGCACAATACAGAAACTTCATCGGTCAGAAAATGGCGAAGCAGGTTCGTGTAATCCCTAATCTTAATTTCTACTTAGACACTTCTCTGGACGACGTTGAAAAACTGGAACGAGAATTGAGAGGTGAAGGAGACAACCCTATTCTGTAGCCCTTGAAAAACATTGCATTTTATATCGCTTCCCGATACCTTTTGTCTAAAAAAGGCAGTACTGCCGTTACGTTTATTACGTGGCTGGCGGTTGGTGCGATGACGGTTGCCGTTACTGCAATGTTCGTTATTATTTCAGTCTTTTCGGGGCTTGAAGATCTTAACAAAGACTTAATTTCAAATCTCCATGCCGATCTTACCCTTAAAAGTGCTTTCGGAAAAACGCTGAAAGATTTTGATAAAATAAATTCCGTTCTCAAAAACAATAAAGAGATCAGCAATTTTTCGAGAGTTATTGAAGAAAAAGTCTACATCAGCTATAACGGAAAAGGCGATATTGCTTATCTGAGAGGGGTAGATTCTGCTTATACGAAAGTAAATCCCATCAACAAAGATGTTTTTTACGGCGCTTATCCGAGCTTTAAATATTCCAATGAAGTTTTAATGGAAAACTCTCTGGATAACAGACTTTCGATTCCTGTACCCTCAACTTCGGATTATGCAACGATTTTTATGCCGAAACCGGGAACCGGCATCATCAATAAAGAAGAAGATATTTATAACAAAAAAGACATTCTCGTCTCCGGAGTTTTTGCAGGAAAAGACCAGCTGGACAATTATATTATTGCTCCTGTTGAATTAACTGAAGAACTGTTAAACCTCCCAAAGCACTCTGCCTATCAAATTGTTATTAAATTAAAAAATCCGGAAAATGCAGATTCTGTAAAACAAAAGCTGATTTCGTCTCTTGGAAAAGGTATTGAAATAAAAACCAAAGAAGAAGAAAATGCAGCATTCTGGAAGATGATTAATACAGAAAAGCTGTTTATTTATTTAATTTTCGCATTGGTTATATTCATTACAACATTCAATTTAGCAGGTGCCATTATTATTCTTCAGCTTGATAAAAAAGAACAGGCAAAATCCCTTATTTCCTTAGGATTTCCGTTAAGTCATTTAAGACAGGTCTATTTCTATACCGGAGTTTTAATTGTTATTTTAGGAATTATTTCGGGTTTAATTTTAGGAACGGGGCTCTGCTATTTCCAGCAGTTCACAGAGTTCTTTAAAGCCAACGAAACCTTACCTTTTCCGGTGAAAATAGTGGGTAAAAATTATCTTATTGTTGCCGTTACCGCATCGTTATTCGGTTTTGGAATTTCATGGGCATTTTCTAAGATCAGCAAAGATTATATTACTAAAAATTAATACATAAGCTTTCATTTTTTCGTATCTTTGCGTCCCAATTTTTAAAAATGAAACGTAAATTATTCTCTTTTTTATTGAGCTTTGTCTTGATAAGTACATTCGCTCAGATTCCTACGGGATATTACGACGGAACTGCAGGTCTTACCGGAGCTGCTTTAAAAACCAAACTGAAACAGATTATCACAAACGGTCACATCGACAACGGTTATAATGGTTTATGGACTGGTTACGCAACGACAGACCGTGATAACATCGCCATGACAGGCTATGAAAACGATAATACCATTTTAGATATATACTCTGAAAATCCAAACGGTACAGATCCTTACTCTTATAATTACCCTTCAGGACAGTGCGGATCTTACAGCGGAGAAGGAGGCTGCTATAACAGGGAGCACGTTGTTCCTCAAAGTTTATTCAGCAGCAATGCTCCGATGGTTTCAGACATTAATTTCATCAGACCAACAGACGGAAAAGTAAACGGGATGAGATCTAACTTTCCATACGGAAAAGTGGGAACTGCATCTTTCACTTCTTTAAACGGATCAAAACTGGGAACTTCTGTTTCTCCGGGATATTCGGGGACGGTTTTTGAGCCGATTGATGCTTTTAAAGGTGATATTGCCAGAATGATCCTGTATTTCGTAACAAGATATGAATCTCAGCTTTCCGGTTTCGGAACAGGAAATATGTTGGGAGGTTCCGCATTTCCGGGATTACAGACATGGGAACTGAACCAGCTATTGGCGTGGCATAATGCAGATCCAGTTTCTGCTACTGAAATTGCAAGAAACAATGCTTCTTACAATTATCAGGGAAACAGAAATCCATACATCGACCATCCTGAATACGTTGCTCAGATCTGGGGAACTCCGGTTGTTGACACACAGGCTCCTACTGCTCCTACCAATTTGGCGACCAGTAATCCTACATCCAACACGATTTCTTTAAGCTGGACGGCTTCTACAGATAATGTTGGCGTTACAGGATATGACATTTATAAAGATGGCATTTTGTATTCTACGGTTACCGGAACAACTGCTACGGTTTCAGGATTGAACCCTTCCACAACCTATAATTTTTATGTAATTGCAAAAGACGCCGCAGGAAATGCTTCTCCGGCAAGTAATACCGCTTCGGGAACCACTCTTGCAGGCGGACAGCCGGGCGGAAGCTGCGGAACAGAAGATTTCTCAAATATTCCTGCTGCCTCTTCAACCTACGCCACCCAAACCTGGACTAACAATAATATCACATGGACTGCAACAGATGCAAGAACAGACCAGACTATCAACGGTAAGGCTATTACTGTGAGAAACGGAAATTTACTAAGCTCTGTAGTTTCAGGAGGAATCCAGAGTTTAACGGTAACTGCACAGTTAAAATTCGGAGGAACCGACAGCTCATTAAATGTTGAAGTAAACGGAGTTCAGGTAGGAACCATTCCTTATAATGCCGCAGCTCCTACAACTACTACGATTAATAACATCAACGTAAGCGGAAATATTACGATTAAACTGATCAATCCTGTTTCCGGAAACAGAGTGGCAATTGATGATCTAAGCTGGACCTGCTTCACTTCATTGGCAACTGCAGAAACAACCAAAGATAAATCTCAGTTTACGATCTATCCTAATCCTGTAAAAAACAATGAATTATTTGTAAAAGGAGAAAATCTGAACAGAATATCAAAAGCTCAGATCTATGATCTGTCCGGAAAACTGATCGAAACGATTGAAAATCCTTTCAAAACCTCTAACAGAATTAACCTGAAAGGATTGTCCAAAGGAAACTACATTCTGAAAACGGATTCTTATTCCGCGAAATTTATAGTAAACTAAGACAAAAAAATATTTATATGAAAGACCGGTTTTTCCGGTCTTTTTTTATAATTTTATCCTATGGATTCCAATAAAAAATTAGGCTTGATCGGGAAAAACATTTCCTACTCTTTCTCAAAAAAATACTTTGAAGACAAATTTCAGAAACTGATGCTGAAAGGCTATTCTTACAGTATTTTCGATTTAAATGAGATCGATGAAGTAAAAAATCTGTTCTCTGCTCCGGATTTAGCAGGATTTAACGTAACAATTCCCTACAAAGAAAAAATTATTGATTATCTGGATGAACTGAGCGATGAAGCGAAGAACATCGGGGCTGTAAACTGTGTATTGATTGAAAACGGAAAGAAAACAGGTTATAATACCGATGCTTTCGGATTTGAAAAGACTTTGCTGCTTCACAAAAAACTACATCATGATTCAGCCATCATTTTAGGAAACGGAGGCGCTGCAAAAGCCGTAAAATATGTTTTGGATAAACACGGAATTCCATCGGTTACGGTTTCCCGAAGCACGGAAATTAATTATGACAATTTAGATGCTGCTACCGTTGAGAATCATAAGCTGATTATCCAGTGTACTCCGGTAGGAACTTTCCCGAATGTGGAAGACTGTCTGAATTTCCCTTTCGAAGGGCTTTCAAAAGAACATTTAATTATTGATTTAATTTACAACCCAAACTATACCAAATTCATCATCAATGCCGCTGAAAAGGGAGCCAAAACAGTGAACGGTTATTATATGCTGGAACAGCAGGCAGAAAAAGCCTGGGAAATTTGGAACTTTCAAAAAAAATAACATAAATTAGTACTATATTAGCTTTTTAGCATTATATTTAGAGGATATTTTAATGCCACTCACATAAACGATTTGCTATGACTACAGAAAACAACCTTTCTGAAAACGAGGAAAACAAGAACTCTAACGAAGTCCTTCAGGAAAAGCCATTGGAAAACACGGAAGTTCAGGATGAAAATGTTCATCATGAAGAGACAGAACATGAAGAAGAACACGAGGATGTAGACATTTCTCTTGCCGATGCCTTAAAGGAAATGGAAAGAATCATCAATGCGCCAAACGCAGGTGAGGATTTCAAAAAATTCAATCAGCTGAAAGAAAAAGCAAGTCATTACATCCATGATGAAGTGGAAGATAAAAAGCATGAGTATACAGAAGCCGGAAATGCTCCTGAAAATTTCAGCTATGAGCATCCTTCTCAGGCAAAATTCTCTGCTTTGGTGAATATTTTCAGAGAAAAGCATGATGCCTACCAGAAAGGTCAGGAAGAAGAGCAGAAAAAAAATCTGGAACACCGCCAGAGTATTATCGAAAGACTTAAAAACCTTTATACCAACTCCGAACCGGGAACCAATCTTTTCAAATCGATTAGAGAAATTAAAGAAGAATGGTCTAAAGCGGGACAGGTTGCAAAATCTGAATTCAGGATTCTCAACAACAATTATTTCCACCATCTGAACCAGTTTTATCAGATGCTTGATCTGAATAAAGAATTTCTGGAGCAGGAATACAGCCACAATCTTGAAAAAAGACAACACATCATTGAACGTGCAAAACAGCTTGAACACGAGCCTGTAATTCAGAAAGCGCTGAATGAACTTCAGTATCTTCATAAACTCTGGAAAGAAGAGGCAGAACCGGTTGCCGAAGAATTCCGTGAGAAAACGTGGGAAGAATTCAAAGAAATCTCAAACAAGATTCACGAGAGAAAATCTGAACTTTCCGCAGCTATTGAAACGGAGCAGAACGAAAATCTGGAAAAGAAAAATCAGATTATTGCTGAAATTAAGAAACTTTCTGAGCCCGGAGAAAGTCCTAACCATAACTACTGGCAGAATGCGATCCGCAGAGTGGAAGAACTTCGTTCGGAATTCCTGAAAACAGGAAGTGTTCCGAGAAAGCTTTCCAACCAGAACTGGAATGAATTTAAAACAATTCTGAGAGGATTCAACACAACAAAAAATACCTATTATAAATCGTTAAAAGGTTCTCAGCAAGCGAATCTGGAAGAAAAATTAAAACTGATCCAGACTGCGAAAGACAACCAGAATAACGAAGAATGGGATATCGCCGTTCCTTTGTTCAAAAAACTTCAGGAAGACTGGAAAAAAATCGGTCATGTTCCGAAAAGCATGACGAATAAAATCTGGGATGAATTCCGTGATGCGTGTAATGCATTCTTCAACAACTACCGTGAAAAGAGCAATGCTTCTACGGATAACTGGAAAGAAAATTACAAGCAGAAAAAAGCAATTCTTGATGAACTGAAAACAATCGGGAACGAGGAAGGCAGCATCGAAAGAATTGAAGCCATTAAAACCGCATGGAACAACATCGGAAAAGTACCGAGAGATAAAATCTCCATCAACACAGAATTCAACAAAACGTTGAGAGAAAAACTGAAATTAAATAAAATCAACGAGCTTGAACTTAAAGAAGAAGGATTATCTGAAAACCAGCTTACAGACAAAGCAAGAAAAATCAAGAGCCAGATTTCTGATCTTGAAGCCGAAATCGTAAAACTGGAAAACAATCTGGCGTTCTTTAAAAACCCATCAAGAGAAAATCCTATGTTGAGAGATACTTATGATTCTATCGACGAGAAAAAAGCTCATCTGGAAACTTTAAAACAAAATCTTCACAGCATTATTGCCGGAGAATAACAATATTTAAAAAACAAAAAGAGCGGAGCAAAGCAATTTGACTTCGCTTTTTTCATTCAGTATGCAGGACGAATTTTATATTAAAAGAGCCATCGAACTCGCTGAAAAAGCGACTGGAAAAACCTATCCGAATCCTTTGGTGGGAAGTGTAATTGTGCATAACGGTAAAATTATCGGTGAAGGCTATCATCAGAAAGCGGGAGAACCTCATGCGGAAATTAATGCTATTAATTCTGTTGAAGACCCATCTTTAATTCCCGAATCCACTATTTACGTTACATTAGAGCCTTGCGCGCATTATGGAAAAACGCCACCCTGTGCTTTAAAAATCAAAGAATTAGGCTTTAAAAAAGTGGTTGTTGGAGCAATGGATTCTCATGACAAAGTGAACGGAAAAGGGAAAAAAATCATTCAGGATGCGGGAATTGAAGTGGTTTCAGGCGTTCTGGAGAAAGAATGTATTGATCTTAACAAAAGATTTTTCACTTACCACGAAAAGAAAAGACCTTACATTATTCTGAAATGGGCGCAGTCCGGAGACGGATTTCTGGATAAAGATTTTAAACCAACCGCGGTTTCAAATTCTCTTGTAAATCAGCTGGTGCATCAGTTGAGAGCCGATGAACACGCCATTTTAGTCGGAACACAGACTGCTTTAAACGACAATCCAAGTTTAACGGTAAGAAATGTGGAAGGCGTTAATCCTGTAAGAATCTTAATTGATTTTGATCTTAAAGTTCCTCAGAATTTTAAAATTTACAACGAAGAAGCGAAAACCATCGTGATTAATTCTGTAAAAGAAGAAATTGCAGATCATGTTCATTTTATTAAAACTGAAAAAGACAACTTCCTTCAGAATCTTATGGAAGTTCTGTATAAAGAGCAAATTCAGTCTGTAATTATCGAAGGCGGAAAATTTACTTTACAGCAGTTTATAGATGCGAGTCTCTGGGACGAAGCGATTGTTATTAAAAATGAAAGTCTTCTTCTTGAGAACGGAACCCAAGCTCCTGTTTTTGACCAGTCAAATCCTTTCAAAACTGAAATTATCAGAGATAACCGAATTGATTTTTTCCTTCCGGAAAGTATTTAAATATTTAATAATCAAAAATTTAACATAATAAATATTTTGCAATTTTTCACCATAGTTTGAAATTAATTATGTAGCTTTATGATGAACTAAAAAAATCATCATCATGAAAAATCTGAGAAAATTATCCAAGCATGAACTGAAAAGCGTTCTGGGAGGTATCGAAAAATGTTATTATCTTCAAAACGGAACAAAAGTGTGTCCTTGCAACATCCACACGCAATATAACTGCAATGGTGTATGTATTCCGATTGGGCAGGCTTGCTTAAACCCACCTATTTCACTTTAAAAATATTATATGAAAAATCTGAAAAAACTACCGAGAAAAGAGCTTAAACATCTTGTTGGCGGAATAGCACCGGTTTGCTGTTCTTATTATCCGCCAAATTTACAAAGATGCTGTAAAACACCTTCAAGTATGAGTTGTCCTCCGCCTTGGCTGGAAGGAAGCTTTCCTTGTTAATCGAATAAAGAGAACTATAACGGTTCTCTTTTTTATTGTCCGTTTCCGGGACTTTTTCTTAAAAATATTTTACCTTTGAACAATTATTCTAACATTCGAAAAATATTTTTCCTCATTGTATATGTTCAATTTTAAGACGATAGAATCTGCGGTAGAAAATACTTTGTTAAAAGAAAAGGGAAGTAAATTTCTGGGTTTTGCATTCCCGGTGAACAACGAGGAAGAACTGAAAAACGCTTTGGAAAAAATCCGTGCAGAACATCCGAAGGCAACGCATCATTGTTATGCTTTCAGGATGGGACTTAACGGAGAAAATTATCGCGCAAATGACGACGGAGAACCTTCGGGAAGTGCCGGACTTCCGATTTACAACCAGTTATTGGCCAATGAAATTACGAATGTTCTGGTTATTTCCGTCCGTTACTACGGAGGAACAAAACTGGGAGTTTCCGGTTTGGTAAAAGCCTATAAAGAATCGGCAAAAATTACACTGGAAGAAGCAAATATCATTACAAAAGAACTTGAAACAACTGTTGAGATTCAGTTTAATTTTAATCAGCAGAATATCATTTTCACTTTACTGTCGAAGTATGATGCAAAAGTCCTGCAATTTGATGCGAATGAAAACTGCATAGTAACCGCTTCCCTGAAACTTTCACACAAAGAAAACATCTCGGAAAAGCTATCCGAGATGCAATATGTTTCATTCACATTTAAAGATTAATCTCTTCTTCCCCCCATTAGTAAGGAAGCAAAATAAAGAAGCTGTACCAGAGAGCCGATCGCAGCAACAACGTAAGTTCTCGCTGCCCATTTCAAGCTGTCTTTTACGCCTACATATTCTTCGGTAGTTACCGTTCCCGTATCGCGAAGCCATTTCATCGCCCTGTTGCTTGCATCATATTCTACAGGAAGTGTTACAAATGCGAAAAGTGTTGTTAAGGCAAACATAATCACTCCGATGGTAAGAATCAGTTTATTTCCGCTTAATGCCATGATGACAAGTCCTCCCATGATTACAAACTGCATCAGATTGGAGCTTATATTGACTACCGGAACCAATTTGGATCGTAACTGCAACATAGAATACCCTACTTTATGCTGAACGGCATGACCGCATTCATGAGCTGCAACAGCCGCTGCCGCTGCATTCCTCTGCATGTAAACCGCTTCGGAAAGATTAACTGTTTTATTTTCGGGGTTATAATGATCTGTTAACTGTCCCGGAACCGACATTACCTGAACATCATTAATTCCGTTGTCTCTCAGCATTTTTTCCGCCACTTCCTTTCCGGAAAGCCCGTTTCTGAGGTAGATTTTAGAATACTGTTCAAACTTCGATTTCAGCCTCCAGGAGACAAACCAACTCACCGCCATCGAAACAATAATAATCAAATAATAACCATTCATCTCTGTAATCTTTAATAATATACTTTTCATCCCATATGATGTAAAAACTGTGCCAAAGTATTGTATTAATTTAGCTATATTTGTTCCATAATTTCACGAAAGAATCATGTCAGAAATTTCAGTTATTGAGGTAAAAAACAGCGATCAGCTAAAGCAATTCGTAAGATTTCCGATGGATCTGTACAAAAACAATCCGTATTACGTTCCAGCTCTTATTAATGATGAGATTAAAATATGGAACCCGAAGGAAAATCCGGCACTGCAATACTCTGAAGCAAAACAGTTTCTTGCATATCAGAATAATAAAATCGTCGGAAGAATTGCCTTAATGATCAATCATAAGGAAGAACGCGAACTAGGGATAAAGAAAGTGCGCTTCGGCTGGATTGATTTTATTGATGATGAAAAAGTCTCTCAGGCACTCATCGGAAAAGCAATTGAGTACGCTCAGGAAAAAAACATCGGAAAGATTGAAGGACCAATGGGATTCACCAACCTTGATAAAGCCGGAATGCTGACTTTAGGTTTCGATAAACTGGCAACGATGATCGGAATCTACAATCATGATTATTATCCGAAACATCTTGAAAAACTGGGTTTAACCAAAGAAAAGGAATGGGTGGAATTTGAAATTCTGTTCCCGGATTCTCTGCCGGAGAAGATTTACAAATTCAATGAACTGATTTCCCAGAAATACCATCTAAAAGTTTTAAGATTTAAATCTAAAGAAGAAATCCTTCAGTATGTGGATGCGATGTTTGATCTGCTGGATGAAACGTACAAGCACCTTTCTACCTACACTCCTATTTCGGACGAACAAAGGAAAACCTATAAAGAAAAATATTTTCCTTTAATTGATAAAGATTTCATCGTATGTATTGCCGATGAAAATGACCATCTGATTTCATTTGCTATTACAATGCCCTCCTATTCAAAAGCTTTGCAAAAATCCAAAGGAAAACTGCTTCCTTTCGGATGGTGGCATTTTTTACAGGCAGGAAAGAAAAACGACAGGGCTAATTTTTACCTGATCGGAATCCATCCCGATTATCAGAGACGCGGTGTAACTTCCATTATTTTCAAAGAAATCTGGGATATCTTCAATAAAAAAGGAGTAAAATACCTGGAAACGAATCCGGAACTGGAAGAAAACAAAAGCATTCAGCTTCTTTGGCAGGATTACAATCCCGTAAACCATAAAAGAAGGAGAACCTACGCTCTGGAAATCAAATAATTTTTCATCATCAAAAAGTAGACTTATTGTAAGTTTTAAAATATGAAACCACAACTCATCATTTTCGGAATTTTAATTGCCGGATTCATTGTTTTTAATTTATTTTTCCAGTTGCCGGATGACAGAACCAATACAGCAGTGAATATTATCTATGCAAGTCTCCTTTTTGCCTATATTTCCTTTATGGCGTATTCTCTCATCAGAAAAATGAAAAAATAATCGTTATTTTTAATGATTCTAAATTATCCGTTTTATCCATTTTCAAGCTACTTTTAACCTCATAAATTTCATGCTTTCTTGTTTATTCGCTAAATTTGCAAATTGAGATAATAATGCAAAAATGAATTTACCTGAAAGTTATATTCCAATCCTTATACAAGCAGGTGTTGCGATCGGTTTCGTAGCCATTTCTTTGCTTGGAGCGCATTTTTTAGGTCCGAAACAGAAAAAAGGAAATTCTGTAAAAAACCAGAGCTGGGAATGTGGAGTCCCGGTAGAAGGAAATGCAAGAACACCGTTTTCCATTAAATACTTTTTGACGGCGGTATTATTCGTATTATTCGATATTGAAATCGTATTTTTTTATCCGTACGCGGTAAACTTCAGAGAATTCGGAATGGAAGGATTCCTTGCCGTTCTTACATTCGTGGCAATCTTTTTCATGGCATTTTTCTATGTATGGAAAAGAGGCGCTTTAGATTGGGATAAATAAGAAATTATAAATTTTAAATTACAAATTTTAGATGGCGATTTTCGATTAAAGTTTACATTAACAATAATTTAGAATCTAAAATTTAAAATCTAAAATCTACTAAAATGTCAGATAACAAACCAGTAATAAGAACAGATGCACCTGCTCCGGAAGGATTTGAAGGAGAAGGGTTTTTCGCAACGAAACTGAGCAGTGTAATCGGGATGGCGAGAAAATTTTCTCTTTGGCCTTTACCATTTGCAACCTCTTGTTGCGGTATTGAGTTTATGGCTACGCTGAATCCAACATACGATGCTTCCAGATTTGGTATGGAAAGAAACTCTTTCTCTCCAAGACAGGCAGATATGTTGATGGTTTGCGGAACAATATCCAAAAAATTAGGACCTGTCCTGAAAGAAGTATACACTCAGATGGCAGAACCGAAATGGGTTGTTGCTGTTGGAGCCTGTGCTTCCAGCGGTGGTATTTTTGATACGTATTCTGTTTTACAGGGTATTGACAAAATTATTCCGGTAGACGTTTACGTTCCGGGATGTCCTCCGAGACCTGAACAGATTATTGAGGGCGTAATGCAGGTTCAGGCTTTGGCAGAAAGCGAAAGCATCAGAAGAAGAGATATGCCTGAATATCAGAAATTACTAGATTCTTACAATATTAGCAACTAACGGAATGACAAACGAATTTGTATTAGAAGCAATTACAAGAGAATTTCCGGAGTCTGTTATTGCAAGTTCAGAGCCATATGGAATGCTGACGATTGAGGTAAAAAAGGAAGACCTGAAGAAAATCGTTCACTATCTGAAAGATTCATCACTGGAAATCAATTTCCTTACCGATGTGTGCGGAATCCATTACCCTGAGTTTCCGGAAAAGGAAATCGGCGTGGTTTATCACCTGCACAACATGATGACGAACTTCAGATTACGTCTGAAAATATTCATGTCCAGAGAAAACATCGAGGTAGATTCTTTAGTGGAACTGTATGCAGGAGCCAACTGGATGGAAAGAGAAACGTATGACTTCTACGGAATCAAATTTAAAGGACATCCGGATCTGAGACCTATTTTAAATATGGAAGATCTTGGTTACCACCCGATGCTGAAAGAATATCGTTTGGAAGACGGAACAAGAACGGATAAGAACGACAGCATGTTCGGAAGATAAAAAAGCGAATGGCGCCAATGGCAGCGAGCCAATAGCCAGAAGCAAATAGCTAAAAGCAATCATTATGAAAGATAACTCATTATCTAATATACTCAACCAATACGAAAGTAAGGAACAGATTGACGGACAGTTATACACCCTCAATTTAGGACCTACCCACCCTGCAACGCACGGTATTTTCCAGAATATCTTAACGATGGACGGAGAAAGAATCCTTCATGCAGAGCAGACTGTGGGATATATCCACAGAGCATTTGAGAAAATTTCTGAAAGAAGAAACTATTCTCAGATCACTACTCTTACCGACCGTATGAATTACTGTTCTGCGCCGATTAACAATTTAGGTTGGCACATGACGGTTGAAAAACTTATCGGCGTTGAAGTTCCTAAACGTGTAGACTATATGCGCGTTATTTTAATGGAGCTTGCAAGGATCGGAGATCACCTGATCTGTAACGGTGTAACGGGAATGGACTCCGGAGCAATCACCGGTCTTACTTATATGTTCATCGAAAGAGAACGTATCTACGATATGTATGAGCAGATCTGCGGCGCGAGAATGACGACCAATATGGGAAGAATCGGAGGTTTTGAAAGAGATTTCACTCCAAAATTCCATGAGCTATTAAAGGATTTCCTTAAAACGTTCCCGCCAAGATTCAAAGAATTCTGTACACTATTAGAAAGAAACAGAATCTTTATGGACAGAACCATCGGAGCAGGATGTATTTCTGCAGAAAGAGCATTAAGCTATGGTTTCACAGGTCCGAATTTACGTGCAACAGGTGTGGATTATGACGTGAGAGTTGCGCAGCCTTATTCTTCTTACCAGGATTTCGACTTTATCATTCCGGTGGGAACTTCCGGAGATACCTACGACCGTTTCATGGTTCGTCAGCAGGAAATCTGGGAATCTATCAAAATCATCAAACAAGCATACGAAAACCTTCCTGAAGGACCATTCCACGCGGATGTTCCGGATTTCTATCTTCCTGAAAAGGCAGATGTTTACAAGAAAATGGAAGCACTGATTTACCATTTCAAAATTGTAATGGGAGAAACAGATGTACCGAAAGGTGAAGTTTACCACGCTGTAGAAGGCGGAAACGGAGAATTAGGGTTCTATCTTGTGAGTGATGGTGGAAGAAGCCCTTACCGACTGCATTTCAGAAGACCTTGTTTCATCTATTATCAGGCGTATCCTGAAATGATTACAGGTTCTGTAATTTCAGATGCGATCGTTACGATGTGTAGTATGAATATTATTGCGGGAGAATTAGACGCATAAAAGAAATTATAGATTTTGGATTATAAATTTTAAATAATCTAAACTCTTTAAATATAAATTAATATCAAAATTGATAAGATTTTTAGAACTAAGATTTTCATCTAAAATCTAAAATCTAAAATCTAAAATCTTTAAATATGAGCGAAACAATAGCTTTTAAACCGGAAAGTTTAGCACAGGTACACAAAATCATAGCAAGATATCCTGAAGGAAGACAAAAATCTGCCCTTATTCCTGTACTTCATTTGGCACAGAAAGAATTCGGAGGCTGGTTAGACGTTCCGGTAATGGATTATGTTGCAGAATTATTGAGTATCAAACCTATCGAAGTTTATGAAGTAGCTACTTTCTACACCATGTTTAACATGAAGCCGGTAGGTAAATATGTTCTGGAAGTTTGCAGAACCGGACCTTGTATGGTTTCGGGAAGTGAAAAAATCCTAGACCACATCCGTACAAAACTGAACATTAAAGACGGACAGACTACAGAAGACGGAATGTTTACTTTAAAACCTGCTGAATGTCTGGGAGCTTGTGGTTATGCTCCGATGATGCAGCTTGGAAAATTTTTCCATGAAAATTTAACGATAGAAAAAGTAGACGAGATCCTTGATCTTTGCAGAGAAGGACAGATCGCTTTAGACTAATAGAAATTTTAAATTCTACATTTTAGATTTTAAATTATTCACTTAACGTTTAATCATAATTAATGCAAGAAGCCAAAAGCCTATTGCAAGAAGCAAATAACAATGAGTAAAAAACTTTTACTTAAAAACGCACATATTGAAGGCATCCGCTACTTTGAAACCTACCGTAAGAACGGCGGTTACGAAGCTGCTGAAAAGGCTTTAAAAATGACTCCTGACGAAATTCTTGAAGAAGTAAAAGCTTCAGGACTTCGTGGACGTGGTGGAGCAGGATTCCCGACAGGAATGAAATGGAGTTTCCTTGCAAAGCCGGAAGGCGTTCCGAGACACCTTGTTGTAAATGCCGATGAATCTGAACCGGGAACATTCAAAGACAGATATCTGATGGAGTTTCTTCCTCACTTACTGATCGAAGGAATGCTGATCTCATCATACTGTTTAGGTTCCAATGTTTCTTATATCTACATCCGTGGAGAATATTCATGGATCCCCGATATTTTGGAAGAAGCCATTGAAGAAGCGAAGGCAGCAGGATTTTTAGGTAAAAATATTTTAGGAACCGGTTTCGATTGCGAAATTTACGTTCAAAGAGGTGGTGGAGCATACATCTGTGGTGAAGAAACTGCATTGCTTGAATCTCTTGAAGGAAAAAGAGGAAATCCGAGACTGAAACCGCCTTTCCCTGCTGTAAAAGGACTTTGGGAAAGACCAACGGTAGTAAACAACGTTGAGTCTATCGCGGCAGTAGTTCCGATCATTGAAATTACAGGAGCTGAATACGCTAAAATCGGAGTGGGAAGATCTACTGGTACGAAATTAATTTCTGCTTGTGGAAACATCAACAAACCAGGCGTTTATGAAATCGACATGACCATTACGGTTGAAGAATTCATTTACTCTGAAGAATATTGCGGCGGTATTAAGGACGGAAAAAGATTAAAAGCCTGTATTCCGGGAGGAAGCTCAGTTCCAATTGTTCCGGCCAATTTATTATTAAAAACCGTAAACGGAGAACCTCGATACATGAACTACGAATCTTTGGCTGACGGTGGATTTGCTACCGGAACCATGATGGGTTCAGGAGGATTCATCGTTTTGGATGAAGATCAGTGTATTGTAGAACATACCATGACTTTAGCGAGATTTTACAATCACGAAAGTTGCGGACAATGTACACCTTGCCGTGAAGGAACGGGATGGATGTACAAGATTTTAAAGAAAATCGAGAAAGGAGAAGGGAAAATGGAAGACATCGATCTACTTTGGGATATCCAGAGAAAAATCGAAGGAAACACAATTTGTCCGTTAGGTGATGCAGCAGCATGGCCTGTTGCAGCGGCTATTCGTCACTTCAGAGATGAATTCGAATGGCACATCAAAAACCCAGAATTGTCTCAGACACAAAATTACGGATTGGCACATTATGCAGATCCAATTCCTGCTGTAGAGAAGAACGCTTAAGATGAAAAAGATATTGGCATTAGGTCTAATGATGTCGGGTTTTGTTTTCGGACAGGTAAAAAAAGATACATTAGAAGAAAAAGAATATAAACTGGAGGCGACTCCATACAAAGCTGAAAAAAAAGAAAAACCTTTACCCTTAAGCAAAAAAGGTCAGGTTTTCGTTTTCTACGGATGGAACAGAGCGGCTTACAGCAATTCTGACATTCATTTCTCGGGAAACGGTTATGATTTTCAGTTGAATAATGTCTCTGCGAAAGACAGACCAACGAAATTCGGAATTGTTTATTTCGATCCAAGCTGGTTTACAGTAACACAATATAATTTCAGACTTGGTTATTTTATTAAAGATAATTTAGCTTTGGTTTTAGGAATTGATCATATGAAATATGTAATGAACCAGGATCAGACGGTTGGGTTCTCAGGAAATATTTCAGATCCGAAATATGCAGCCATGGTACAGAACGGGCAGATAAATCTTGCCGATGAAAAGTTTCTTACTTTTGAGCATACAGACGGATTGAATTATGAAAACGTAGGACTTGAAAAATACAAAAATCTGGTTCATAAAAAGAACATTGATCTGGTATGGTCTTATGGAGCCGGAATTGGGTTTATGTTTCCGAAAAGTAATGTAAAGCTTTTTGGTAACGAGAGAAGCGACCGTTTTCACATTGCCGGAATGGGAACCGATTTAAGATCCAGTCTTAACCTTGTATTCTGGAAAAACTGGATGCTGAGAGCAGAAGTAAAAGCCGGATACATCAATATGTGGGACATTAAAACGACATTAAATAATAAACCGGATAAAGCCAGACAGGATTTTGTTTTCGGACAGGTTCTTGCCGGAATCGGGTATACATTTAATACAAAAAAGTATAATTAAAACAGAGCTTAATTGCTAAGGCAAAAGCGAAAAGCATAGAATATGAGCGAAGAGGTTAAAAAATTCAAAATAACGATAGACGGACAGACTACTGAAGTTTTGCCGGGTACTTCTATTCTGGAAGCTGCAAGACAAATCGGCGGAAAATCTGTACCTCCTGCAATGTGCTACTACAGCAAACTGGAAACCAGTGGCGGAAGATGCAGAACCTGCCTTGTGGAAGTTTCCAAAGGATCTGAAGCAGATCCGCGTCCTATGCCGAAATTGGTGGCAAGCTGCAGAACCAACGTTATGGATGGGATGGAAGTAAAAAATCTTACTTCTGAAAAAGCTCAGGAAGGAAGAAAAGCAGTTACGGAATTCCTTTTGGTAAACCACCCTTTAGACTGCCCTATCTGCGATCAGGCGGGAGAATGTCACCTTCAGGATTTAGGCTACGAGCACGGAAATCTTGAAACCAGAACGGAGTTCGAAAGAAATACGTACGAAGCTGACGATTTGGGTCCGCACATCAAACTGAATATGAACCGTTGTATTCTTTGTGCAAGATGTGTACTCGCTGCAAACCAGTTAACCGGAGAAAGAGAACACGGAATTTTGTTCAGAGGAGATCACGCTGAAATTTCAACTTATTTAAATAAAGCTTTGGATAATGATTTCATTGGAAACGTCATCGACGTTTGTCCGGTTGGAGCATTAACCGACAGAACAGCCCGTTTTTCAAGCAGAGTATGGTTTACAAAACCAATGAACGCTACCTGCAAATGTGATAAATGTTCCGGAAAAGCCGTAGTCTGGATGAAAGGTGACGAAATCGTGAGAGTTACCGCAAGAAAAGACCAGTGGGGAGAAGTTGAAGAATTCATCTGCGACACTTGTCGTTTCGACAGAAAAGAACTTTCTGACTGGAACATTGAAGGTCCGAGACATATCGACAGACACTCAGTAATTTCATTGAACCACTATGAAAAGCCTAAAGATGAACTGAGAGTTTTAGACAATCCGATGGCAAAGGAAATCAGTGAAAAAGACGAAAAATAATACTAAATTATAAATTTTAAATTATAGATTTTAAATGAATTACAATCTATAATCTAGAATCTAAAATCTAAAATTCAGAATGGATTTACTTACATTTAAACTTATACTTGTATTTGCGCTTTTCCTGCTTTCGTTAACGATTGCAGCCTACTCTACTTGGGCAGAAAGAAAAGTAGCTTCTATCATGCAGGACAGAATTGGTCCCAACAGATCCGGACCTTTCGGATTGCTTCAGCCTTTAGCCGACGGCGGAAAGTTTTTCTTTAAAGAAGATTTTACCCCTGCCAATGCAGAAAAATTCCTTTTTGTACTGGGACCGGCTTTGGTGATGTTTATTTCATTAATCACAGGAGCTGTTATTCCCTGGGGTAAAAGTTTAAATATTGCAGGTACTTCTTACGATCTTCAGGTGGCAAACATCGATGTTGGTGTACTTTTCATCATCGGAATGGCTTCCATCGGAGTATACGGAATCATGATCGGAGGCTGGGCTTCCAACAACAAATATTCATTATTAGGTGCTATTCGTGCTTCTTCTCAGATGATTTCTTATGAATTGGCAATGGGATTGGCTTTGCTTTCTATCATTATGATGACAGGAAGTTTAGACTTAAAAGAAATTACGGAAAGCCAGACAAACGGAAAACTATGGGGATTCATTCCTTGGGTTTCGGGGCTTAACTGGAATATTTTCTACCAACCGATTGCTTTCTTAGTATTTATTGTGGCGGCTTTGGCAGAAACCAACAGACACCCTTTCGATTTACCAGAGTGTGAATCTGAATTGGTAACAGGATATTCTACAGAGTATTCTTCCATGAAATTGGGACTATATATGTTCGGCGAATATGTGAATATGTTTATTTCGAATGCTTTCATGGTTGTTCTGTTCTTCGGAGGTTACAATTATCCCGGAATTGAATGGGTTACACAGAACTGGGGAGAAAATACTGCCGGAATTTTAAGTATTGTGGCATTTTTAATTAAAACCATCATCGGAATTCTGATCTTCATGTGGATCAGATGGACACTTCCGAGATTCAGATATGACCAATTGATGCACTTAGGATGGAAAACTTTAATTCCGATGGCATTGGTCAACTTATTAATTACAGGTGCTGTAATTTTAGCATTTGGAAATTAATTAATGTATCTAAACCTTATAGGTTTTAAAAACCTATAAGGTTTGTGTATGAATAGAATATTAAAAATTAAGATAACAGGCAAGATTCGTCTAAAATCTAATGTCTAACATCTAACATCTATAATTAAATGAAACTTACGAACAGATCAAAAGTTGTTTCTAATAAAGAAATGACCCTTGCTGAAAAAATCTACTTACCTGCGATTTTTACAGGAATGGGGATTACATTTAAGCATGCTGTAAGAACCGTATTGAAAGGGGCTCCCGCAGTATACTCATATCCGGAAGTACAGAAACCGAGAGCAGATATCTGGAGAGGTCAGCACGTTTTGAAAAGAGACGAGGAAGGCAGAGAAAGATGTACGGCTTGCGGACTTTGTGCGGTAGCATGCCCTGCAGAAGCAATTACCATGACTGCTGCAGAGAGAACCAAGGAAGAAAAGCATCTTTACAGAGAAGAAAAATATGCATCGGTATATGAAATCAATATGCTGAGATGTATTTTCTGCGGTATGTGTGAAGAAGCCTGTCCGAAATCTGCGATCTATCTTACCGACAGATTGGTGGACGTGGAAACCAACAGAGGTTCTTTCATTTACGGAAAAGATAAATTGGTGGAAAAAATAAATGAAAGGATTGACATCACAGAAAGACAATCCGAGAAACAAAAAAATGCGGTAAAATAATGGATCAGTTTTTATTTTTCTTGGTGGCGTTTTTAGCAGTAGCAAGTGCAGTTTACTTCGTTTTTGCGAGAAATCCTCTGTATGCTGTTTTGTCATTAATTGTTACGATGTTTTCTATTGCGGGCATGTACATCCTTCTGAATGCACAGTTCCTTGCGATTATCCAGATTATTGTGTATGCCGGAGCGATCATGGTATTGTTCCTTTACATTCTGATGATGCTTAACCTTAATAAACAAGACGAAAGTAAGAAGGGCAATACTTTAAAATTTGCCGGAGTTTTTGCAGCAGGACTTTTGTTAATTGGAGTTTTAGGCGTTTTCAGGGGCGTTCAGCAAAAACAGATCGTTGTTGAAAATGTAGACAACGGTGTTGGTCTTACGAAAAATCTGGGAAGACTTTTGTTTAATGAATATGTTTTACCGTTTGAGCTTGCATCCATCCTTATTCTGGCAGGTATTGTAGGTGCGGTATTAATCGGTAAAAAAGATCTATAAAATTATGGGAGAAGTAAATACATTTATACAAAGCATCCCTCTGAATTACTTCATTATTCTTTCATCAGTATTATTCTGTTTGGGAGTTCTGGGAGTATTGCTGAGAAAAAATGCAATTGTTATTTTGGGTTGTGTAGAGCTTATGCTGAATTCTGTAAACCTTTTACTGGCTGCGTTTTCTGCATACAAAGGTAACGGCGACGGACAACTTTTAGTTTTCTTCATTATGGTGGTTGCTGCTGCGGAAGTAGCGGTAGGTCTGGCAATTATTGCTATGCTGTATAGAAATACCCGTTCTGTTGATGTAAGTATATTTAATAAATTAAGAGGATAAGAATGGAAAATTTAGTGTATGCAATAATACTTTTACCACTTTTAGGTTTTCTTATAAACGGACTTTTCGGAAAAAATCTTCCAAAAATTGTTGTTGGTAGTTTAGCTACAGTAATGGTTTTTGCATCTTTCTGCATCGCAGTAAGTATTTTCATGAATTTTGATTCGGAAAGCCAGCCTGTTATTGTAAAAGCTTTTGAATGGTTCAGAGTAAACGGAGTTCAGATTAATTTCGGTTTCCAGATCGATCAGTTATCATTAATGATGGTGATGATCATCACAGGAATCGGATCTTTAATTCACCTCTACTCTATCGGATATATGAGCCACGATAAAGGTTTCTATAAGTTTTTCACTTATCTGAATCTGTTTATCTTCTCTATGTTACTATTGGTAATGGGAAGCAACTACTTAATCCTGTTCATCGGATGGGAAGGTGTAGGATTGTGTTCTTATTTACTAATCGGATTCTGGTACACCAACGAAGAGTATGGTAAAGCGGCAAGAAAAGCGTTCATCATGAACAGAATTGGTGACCTTGCTTTATTGATCGGTATTTTCATGTTAGCTTCACAGACGAATGCTGTGGATTATTTAACAATCAAAGAAAATGCAGGAAAATTTGAATTGGACGGAACGGTAATCATTTTCATTACAACGAGTTTATTTATAGGTGCTACCGGTAAATCTGCTCAGGTTCCATTATATACATGGTTGCCGGATGCGATGGCGGGACCTACTCCGGTTTCAGCGTTAATTCACGCAGCAACGATGGTAACGGCGGGTATTTATTTAGTGGTAAGATCCAACTTCTTATTCACTTTGGCACCTACCGTTCAGGGAGTAATTTTATTCATCGGATTCTTAACGGCAGCTTTAGCTGGATTCTACGCACTTCGTCAGAACGATATTAAAAAAGTACTGGCATATTCTACTGTTTCTCAGCTAGGATTCATGTTCATCGCATTAGGTCTTGGAGCTTATACAACTGCGATGTTCCATGTAATGACACACGCTTTCTTCAAGGCATTATTGTTCTTGGGAGCAGGTTCTGTAATCCATGCGATGAGCAATGAACAGGATATGCGTTTTATGGGAGGTCTGAAAAAATACATACCGATCACACACGCTACATTCCTTATCGGAACATTGGCAATCTCTGGATTCCCATTGCTTTCAGGGATGATCTCTAAAGACGAAATTTTAGTAGCGGCTTTTGCTAAAAATCCGGTATACTGGGTAATTTTATTTGTTTTAGCGGCTGTTACGGCTACTTATATGTTCAGATTGTATTATCTTACTTTCCACGGAGAGTTCAGAGGTACAGAAGAACAAAAACACCACTTACACGAAAGTCCTTCGAATATGACATTACCATTGATCGTATTGGCTGTTCTTTCTGTTTTGGGTGGATTAATTAACCTTCCTCACTTCATCGGTCACGGTCATTATGCCAAATTAATGGAATGGCTGAAGCCGGTTCTTACAGAGGAAAGCTTTAAACAAATGGAAGCAACTCTTTCGGGAGTTCCGTTTGGGACTGAAATGATACTTTTAGGAGCAACAGTTGTAATGTTCTTCTGCGTTTGGTTCCTTGTTAAAAATACTTATGTGAATAAGAAAAAACAGGCGTTACCGGAACAGCAGTACACAGGATGGGAAAAACTGTCTGCTAAAAAATTATACATTGACGAAATTTACAATGCATTAATTGTAAAAACTGTTGAAGGATTAGGACGCGGAGGAAAGATGTTTGATAAAGGGATTCTTGATCGTTTTGTGGACTTCGTAGGTGAAGGAGCTGAAGACAGCGGAAAAGCCATGAAGCGTATCCAGAACGGAAATGTTGAGAATTACATCTTAATCATGTCTTTGGCTGTGGGAATTATACTGATTGTTAACTTTATATTACAATAATGTCTGGTTTATTATTAACACTATTACTATTACCTCTGGTAGGTTCGGGATTAGTTTTTGCATGGAAAGATAAATCCAGCAAATATTTGGCACTGGGAATTGCGTTGGTACAAATGCTGATTACCTTCTACATCACTGCGGATTTTAATTTTAATCCTACGGTAGACAGCGTATTGCAGCACGAGATCAACTATCCTTGGTCACAATTTATGAAGAGTTCTCTTCACTTCGGAATCGATGGGATGAGTTTACTTCTTTTATTGTTAACCAATATTCTGGCGCCTATCATTATTTTATCTTCTTTTAACGAAAATGTAACCTACAGAAATACATTCTATGGTTTGATCCTGCTGATGCAGTTCGGTCTTGTAGGAGTTTTCACTTCGCTGGACGGTTTGCTGTTCTACATTTTCTGGGAAGTTACTTTGATTCCGATCTGGTTTATTGCCGGAATCTGGGGTCAGGAAAATAAAAGATTTGAATTCACTACGAAATTCTTCGTTTATACTTTCGTTGGATCATTATTCATGTTAGCAGGATTGATTTATGTATACAATCACTCTGCATCTTTTGCGCTGACAGATTTATATAATGCCCAGTTAAACGAAACACAACAAACCGTTGTATTCTGGTTCATTTTCTTTGCTTTCGCAGTAAAATTGCCGGTTTTCCCTTTCCACACGTGGCAGCCGGATACGTATACCTATTCGCCAACACAAGGTTCAATGCTTTTATCAGGAATCATGCTGAAAATGGCGATCTACGGAGTTATGCGTTATTTATTACCCATCACTCCCCTTCCGATTGCAGGAATTTCAGGACAGATTGTGATTATCTTAGCTATTGTGGGAATTGTTCACGGGGCTTTAATTGCGATCATCCAGACTGATATGAAGAGAATTATTGCATATTCTTCTTTCTCTCACGTTGGATTGATGGTGGCAGGTATTTTTGCTTCAGCGGTGATAACCTTAAGAGGAAACTTCAATATCGAAGGTGCTGAAGGAGCTTTGGTACAGACTTTTGCTCACGGTATTAACGTTGTAGGCTTGTTCTATTGCTGCGATATTTTATACAAAAGATTTAAATCAAGAGACATCAGACAGATGGGAGGTTTAGCGAAAGTTGCTCCTAAGTTTGCGGTGTTGTTTCTGATCATTATATTAGGTTCAATGGGAGTTCCGTTGACCAATGGATTCATCGGAGAATTTATTCTGCTGAAATCAGTGTACGATTTTAACGGATTGGCAGCAGTAATTGCAGGTCTTACCGTAATTCTTTGTGCGGTATATCTATTGAGATTCTACGGAAAAGCAATGTTCGGACAGGGCGATGAAGCTGTTTTAAGCACAGTAAAAGATCTTTCCGCAACAGAATTCTCTGTATTGGCAAGTTTAGCGGTTTTTGTGATTGTATTTGGTATTTTCCCACAACCGATAATCGAAATGGTGAATAGTTCGTTGAAGTTTATCTACCAATCAATGGTAAGCTAATTTGATATTTTAAGAAATGAGTGTTTTAATTATTGTTTTCCTAACGGCAGTTGTTGCGTTATTTTCAGGAGTTTTTGAACAAGGGAAATTCGCAAGGTACATTGGGATTTTGGGATTAATCATCGCATTATGGGTAAGTTTCATGCCGGAATGTGCTTTCTTTGGACAGTACAAACATATGTATGACTACACCGCCAATACTGCGCTATTCACAAAAATATCAATCGTAACGACATTATTGTTATTCTTTCTGGGCGGTTTTGCATTCAGCAACCACAGAAGCCACCAGTCTGAATTGTATGCTTTAATGCTTTTCGCTCTTTGTGGCGGGATTATCCTTTTCGGATATCAGAATATGGTAACGCTGTTCTTAGGAGTTGAAATTCTTTCTATTCCTTTATATGTAATGGCGGGAGCTAACAAAACAGATTTGAGATCCAACGAAGCTTCCATCAAGTATTTCCTTATGGGTGCATTCGCAACAGGTTTCCTGTTATTCGGGATTGCATTCATCTATGGAAGTGTAGGAAGTTTCGATTTATATAAAATTCAGGATTTCGGAGTTTCAAACCCTAAAGATGTCATGTTCATCTTAGGTGTCCTTCTTATTCTTTGCGCATTGGCGTTTAAGGTTGCATTGGCGCCTTTCCACATGTGGAGTCCGGATGTTTATTACGGAGCGCCTTCATTAATCACCGCTTTCATGGCGAGTGTGGTAAAAATCTCAGGATTTTTCGCACTGTTCAGATTAATGACAATAGGATTTGGCGGAGTTACAGAAAACTGGATCAATGTTTTCGGAGTATTCTTAATCATCACATTGCTTTTGGCAAACGTTATGGGACTGGCTCAGACGAATGCAAAAAGAATGTTGGCATACTCTTCAGTTTCTCACGCAGGGTACATCGGATTGGTATTCTTCGGAATGACAAGTCTTTCTACTTACAATTTAGCGTTTTATCTATTTGCTTACGCTTTGGCAACAGTAGGAGTATTCATGTGTCTGATTTATGTTGAAAAACTGAAAAGAGAAACGTCTTTCGGAGCTTTCAAAGGATTGGCAAAAACAGAACCTTTATTGGCAGCTACAGCGGCGATTTCTATGCTTTCAATGGCAGGAATTCCTTTAACCGCAGGTTTCATGGGGAAATTCTCTTTATTTTCTCAGGCAATGAATTCTCAACACGGAGTTTTCCTTGTTTTGATCGCTGTTTTAGGTTCAGCCGTTTCCATTGCTTATTATTTAAGACTGATTATTTCCATGTTCTTCTTCAAAGAAAGTACATTTAAATCTTCAGAGAAAGTAACGATTACGTATAACATCGTAGGAGTATTTGTTATTGCATTAATTGTTGTTCTGGGAGTTTTCCCTGATCTGTTTGCAAGACTGTTCGGATTATAAAAAATCATATTAAAATAGAGAACCACAACCTTTAAGTTGTGGTTTTTTTTTTACCTTTACTCTAAATTTCAGTTTTTGTGTCACAGCTATATAAAAAAGACACTCCATTTCAGGTTTTTATTTCGTTCAAAAAATATTTGGATGTGTTGGAACACATTCGATATAATGACCGTTTGGAATACCGAGCCAATTATGCTGAATCTTTAATTGAGAAAACCAAAAACTTCAATGAATTCCGCAACGGATTTCAGGATATATCTCTGTTGGAAAAAAATGAAGACCTCATCAAACTTCTTCTTGCAGACCTCTTCCCTACCGGACTCACCAATAACGAAATAAAAGCGGCAAGCGTTCCGATTTCCAATGTCACCTTTAATTACACGGATCGTTTTAAAGCGATTTTGAAAGATGCCGGGAAAGATTTTGAAATCGGGCTGCGTGATATTGATGATGATGAATTCTATGTTTTCTGCTGCTGTCTTATTTTACAGAGTTACTTCAAAAAAGATATAAAAAGTACCATCCCTTTTTATTATGATATTCCCAATGCGCAGGGAATCATGAAGCATTATAAAATAACGGTGAACGCCGATTTTACAGAAATATTTCCTGCAGAAGGCACAAAAATTCCTTCCGATGAAATACTGGATATTCTGCTGGAAAATTTAGACGACTTTAAACTGTGGAAGAAACATTTTCCGCCGGAATCCTGGATCTTAAAAGGATTTACTATCATTTCTCTGGTTGACTGCACCAGTGAAATTGCGCTCTCTGATCTAAAATCTACTATGATTGAAGTAGATACTGAAAATTTCTCGCAGGACAAAAATCTTATTGAAATATTTAAGTCATATTTTGATATTCCGGAGCTGAATTTTGGTTTGATGCTTTACAACAAGAAAGAACAGAAACTGGAAAAAATGCCGGTCTATGAAAATATTTTCACCAATCATGTGCTGAATTTCTGGATTAATTCTATTGACGAAGACACTAGAAAAAGCACCATCATCAATCTGCATTATAATCCAAAGCCCATTGTAGTTTCTAACCTCAACTATCTTGAGGAAGAGGCAAAAGCGAAACCTTCTTTCAGTATTTTGAAGGAAAATAAGATCAATAGCTTTATGGTCATTCCGATTGTGAAAGACAATGAGCTTTTGGCTATTATGGAATTTACTTCCCCCATTCCCAACAGTTTCAACGGTCTGAAATTAAAAAAAATGGAATCGTTCAGCAACATGATTATTTTCTCGCTGAGCCGGTTCAGTTTTGAAAAAAATTATCAGATTGAAGCAATCATACAGCGTGAATATACCACGATTCACGACAGTGTGGTATGGAAATTCAGAAACGAGGCTGAAAAGTATTTTAACGCCTCTCTTGGTAAAAAAATGTATTCCTTAAAGGAGATTTCTTTTAAAAATCTGACGCCGCTTTTCGGATTTTCAGACATCCGTTCTTCTTCGGAAAAAAGATATAATCTCATGCTCGAAGACCTCAACCAGCAGATTGAATCTCTTCATGCAATTTTTAATTTAACCAAATCGGACTCGGAAAAATTTTTACCGGATTTAGATATTTTCGAAAATGAGCTCAATAATGAAATAAAAGCTGATACCGAACAGAGGTTCCAGCGATTATTAAGGGAAGAAATTCATCCTTATCTTCAGGCGAAACTGGAAATAAAGTCTTCCAGTGAAGTAAAAGCTAAAATTAAAGATTATTTTGCACAGGTTTTCCATCAGACCGATCTGTTTTACGCCAACAGAAAAAGTCTGGATGATTCTATAACACTGGTTAACAGAAAACTTGCGGATGTTCTGGATGAAGCCCAAATACAGGCACAGCAGATTTTTCCGCACTATTATGAAAGGTTTAAATCTGATGGAGTGGAGCATAATTTGTATACCGGACAGAATATTGCTCCCGAACTGCATTACCATTCCAAAATTGTACATAAACTTCGTTACTGGCAGCTAAAGACCATCTGCAATATGGAAATTGAATTCCATAATTTTAAGAAAGATCTTCCAGTTTGTCTTGATATTGCTTCGCTGATTTTTGTGTATAACGAAAAAATAGATATCCGCTTCAGAATGGACGAAAAACGTTTTGATGTAGACGGAGCTTACAATTCTTATTACGAAATCATCAAAAAACGCCTTGATAAAGCACACGTAAAAGATTCCACCGACAGAATTACCTGCCCCGGAAAAATAACCATCGTTTATTTTGGTATGGAAAACCAGAGAGAATATCTCGATTACATCAATAAATTACAAAAGAAAGGAGTTCTCCGGAATGATATTGAATTCTTAAAAGTAGAAGATTTGCAGGGTATTACAGGACTTTTAGCATTAAGAGTATCTCTGGCACAATAAAAAGCTCATCCGATCCGGATGAGCTTTAATCTTTTTACATTCTATTTAGAGGCTTAAAAAAGCATATCCGAAAGACAAAACAGAAATTACAATTCCTGCCATAAAAATCTTATAGGTAATGGATAAAAGCCTGTATTTTCTGTCTAAAACCTTTCCTAAAAAATACAAATCCTTCACCATAGAATCATAGATATAATCGCGGTCTTTGATGAGAACATTCATTGCATTCTGATAATCATCAAAAATCATCCTGTTGAAATTCCCGAAGAATAAAAGATTCACCTTTCTGTCGGCAACATCCTGTAAGCTGAATTTTGCTTTGGTTACATTCGGTTTTGTGGATAATATGGCAAAAATGATAGTAAGAACCGCAGATAAAAGCAGGATAAAACTCGGAATGATAAGATGAGAATTCTTAGGCGTATCCAGTTTCGGAACCAGAACAGAAAGACAGACCGAAATGATGATGGCATTTACAGAAAGAAGGATATTCGCTTTGCTGTCGGCAATATCACTCAGTCTTGTATGGTTGCTTAAAGTGACTCTGAATAAAGTATCTACACTTCTGTCGGATTTCGGTTCTTTTTCCTTTGACTTTTTGTTTTCAGAACCCTCTTCTTTATCCTCGTCTTTTTCCAATTTCTTTTTAATTTTTTTGATGTTCTTCTCCTTCAAAGGCTGCCATTCTTTTTTTGCATACTCTGTATAGAACTGATGTTTATTTTTCAGCATATCCAGATTTCCGGCATTCCATTCGTCGTTAGAATAGCATCGTACATTGGTTAGCTCCCACTCTTTCCTCAATGCATCGGAAATGTCGTTATAATCGTGGCTTGCAAAATGACTGCAGTCTGCGTCTTTCACTATTTTTTCCAGAAGATTCTGCGGAACGTACGTTATTTTAGTTGCTAAAATAAGCTTGGAAACATCTTCGATATAGTTTTCGGGATAGTTTTCCTGCTGCAGAAAATCTTTCATAATCTTTACTCCTGCTTCTTCATGATTTTTGGCACACTCTATGTAACCTGTATCATGAAACCAGAGAGCCAGAATCACTTTTTCCTGATCTTCTTCAGAAACCGGAGTGTTTTTGAGAATTTCTTCGGCCTTATTTACTGTAAAGGTAGTATGTATAAAATTATGATAAGAATATACTGAAGATAGTTTATCTTTGAATAAGGTTTCGACATAGTCTTTGGCTTTTTTTAAAATATTCATCATCGAAATTTTATTAATGTAAATTTATGAATTTATCCTTTAAAACTCATCTAAAAAATACTTCTGTTATTATCAGAGTAGCATTGTCTGCCGGAGTTCTCTATTCCTGCGCAACATATAACGTAAAAAAGGGTAAAAACTTATCTGAAATTAAAAATTCTGATATAAAATCTGACAGCGATTTTAAAATATTCCTCATCGGAGATGCCGGAAATGCAGACGAAGCACAGGCACAAAATACTCTGAATCTGCTGAAAAGCCAGCTGGAAAAAGCAGACAGCAATTCGATGCTGATCTTTTTGGGCGATAATATCTATCCGTCCGGAATGCCGAAAAAATCTGATAAGGATTATGCTCTGGCAAAACAAAAACTGGAAGATCAGCTATCTATTGCCAAAAACTTTAAAGGAAAAACTCTGGTGATTCCGGGCAATCATGACTGGTATAACGGACTGGATGGTCTAAAAGCACAGGAAGAACTGGTAAAAGATTATTTAAACGATAAAAAAGGATTTTTACCAAAAAATGCGTGTCCTATTGATGACATCAGCCTGACAAAAGACATCAAACTGATTGTTATAGACACAGAATGGGCTTTGGTAAACTGGGACAAATATCCGGGAATCAATAAAAACTGTGATGTTAAAACGCGGGAAGACCTTTTCACGGAGTTTAAAGATTTAATTAATAAAAATCAGGACAAAAGAATTATCGTTGCGCTTCACCACCCGATTATCAGCACCGGAACTCATGCAGGATACACTTCTGTGAAATCCAATCTTTTTCCTCTGAATAGTAAAATCCCGTTACCCGGACTTGCAAGTGTTATTAATATCGTAAGAAGTTCATCGGGTGCAAATCCGGAAGATATCAACAACCAGCATTACGCAGATTTAGCCAACAGATTAAAAAGTATTGTTCAGGAAAAGGAAAATATTATTTTTGTTTCCGGACACGATCATAATCTTCAGTATCACGAATTCAGAAACATAAGACAGATTATAAGCGGCGCCGGTTCTAAGGTAGATCCTGCAACCATTGGCGAAAAAACAGATTTTTCTTACGGAGGAAGCGGTTTTGCTGTTTTAAATATCAGAAAAGATAAAAGCTCGGATGTAGAATATTTTTCAACAAAAAACAATACGCCGGAACTGCTTTCCCTTATTCAGGTGATCGATAAGCCGAAAGAATTCGTTAACAGTTATCCCGATTCTTTCCCTCCGACAGTTATTTCTACCATTTATCCTGAAAAGTTAACGCAAAAAGGGAAATTTTATACATGGCTTTGGGGAGAACATTACCGAAAATATTACGGAATGCTTATTGAAGCTCCAACCGCCAATCTTTCTACGCTGGACGGAGGTTATATTCCTTTCAGAGAAGGCGGCGGAAACCAGTCTAATAGTTTAAGGCTGAAAACGCAGGACGGACAGGAATTTGTGATGAGAGGTGTTAAAAAAAGTGCGATCCGTTTTCTGAATAATATGGCTTTCAAGAAAAGCACCTTCGGAAACGAGCTGGATAATACATTTCCTGAAAAGTTCCTTTTGGATTTCTATACCGCCAATCATCCGTTTACGCCATTTGCAGTCGGAAATCTGGCAGATAAAATTCATCTTTACCACAGCAATCCGAGATTGTTTTATATTCCCAGACAAAAAGCTCTGGGACATTACAATCTGAATTATGGTAATGAATTATACATGATTGAAGAGCGTTTTTCATCTGATCCGAAAACTCTGGCATCGCTTGATGATGCAAAAGATATTCTTTCTACAGATGATGTGCTGAAAAATTTAAATAAAAATTACAAATATTCTGTAGATAAAGAGACGTACATCAGGGCAAGAATTTTTGATATGCTGATCGGAGACTGGGACAGACACTCCGACCAATGGAAATGGGCAGAATATAAAGATGGAGATAAGGTAATCTATAAACCGATTGCAAGAGACAGAGATCAGGCTTTCAGTAAATATGACGGTGCTGCTTTTAAGATCATCATGAATATTCCGGCAATACGCCATATGAAAACATTTAAAGATGACATTAAAAATGTAAAATGGCTTGCTATGGAACCCTATCCTCTGGATCTGATTTTCTTAAAAAGCTCTACAAACGAAGACTGGATTGCTCAGGCAAAATACATTCAGGAACATTTATCGGATAAAGATATTGATGAAGCTTTTACCAATCTCCCGAAAGAAGTTCAGGATGAAACCATTGCAGACATTCAAAGAAAACTAAAATCAAGAAAAACAAAACTTGAGACTTATGCTTCACAATATTACGATGTGCTGCAGGAGAAAGTTCCTTTAACGGGAACCGTAAATCCGGACAAATTTGTGATTACAAAAACGGCAAATACCGTTAATGTAAAACAATATAAACTTGATAAAAACCAAGAAAATCCGGAACTGGTTTTCGAAAAAACATATGATGATTCCAAAACAAAGGAACTCTGGATCTACGGACTTGAAGATGATGACATTTACGAAGTTTCCGGAGACGGAAAACCCAAAATGAACATCCGGCTGATCGGAGGCTACAATCATGATACGTACAATGTTGCCAATGGAAGCAAAGTAAAGATTTACGATTTTAAATCGCAGAAAAACACCTATAATACAAAAGGAGCAACTAAAAATATTTCCGACGATTACGACATTAATACCTATAACTACAAACATCCGAAGTATAATTTTTTTGCAGGATATCCAAATGCAGATTACACTCCGGATGACGGAGCAATTCTCGGTGTATTACTGAATTATACCGTAAATAATTTTATCCGTTCTCCGTTTACCCAAACGCACAGCCTGAAAATTAATTATTACACGGCTACAGGCGGCTTTAATGCATATTATAAAGGGATCTTCAAAAAAGCAATCGGAAGCTGGGATTTTAATCTTGATGCAGGATTTACAACACCGCGCTTCGCAGAAAACTTCTTCGGATTGTCTAATGAAAGTATGTATGATAAAAAAGAAGATGACAGAAGATTCAACAGGGCAAAGATCTCTAAAATAAATTTTGCTCCTTCTGTTTCCCAAAAAAGCTGGAATAATATTTTCAACCAGTTTCAGCTGACTTTTGAAAATAATAAAGTACAGCGGAACGGAGACCGTTTTGTAGATCTTTCGCCGGATGTAAGACCCGAAGTTTTCGATAATCAGCAGTTTGCGGGAGGAAATTATACATTTAGTTATAAAAATCAGGATAACAACGCGTTTCCTACTTTGGGAATGGAATTTAAAGTAAATGCCGACTGGAAAACAGACCTTGCCGATACGAAGCGGAACTTTTTAATCTTAAAAGGTACCCTTTCCATCAATCACAGGTTAGACAACCGCGGCAATTTCGTACTTGCCAATTCCAGCAACGGAATGTGGATTAACAATAATAATTTTGATTTTTATCAGGCTGCGGCAATCGGTGGGAACAACGGAATGAGAGCTTTCCGAAACGACCGATTTTCAGGGAAATCCTATTTCACCAATAATTCGGAGATCCGATGGGATTTTGGCAGGGTAAGAAACAATATTGTTCCTGCCAATATGGGGCTTTTACTGGGCTATGATGTCGGAAGAGTATGGAACGATCATGAAGATTCAAAAAAATGGCATCAGTCTGTAGGAGGAGGACTATGGCTGAGCATTGTAGAAATGTTCTCTGCGAGACTGAATTATTTCTACGGAAGCGACGGAGGAAGAGTTTCAGGAGGCGTGGGAATGACTTTTTAAAATTATAAAATAAAAATCCGCAGAAAGTTTCTGCGGATTTTGTTTTATTTAAAGAGGAAATTTATAAATGTTGCCTCCTTCTTTTCCATCCTTTTCATCGGCAATTAAAACTGTTCTATCGTCAAGATATAGAATAGCTTCTTTTTGAGAATTGTGGTTCAAGGGATGTTTCTGCAATATATAGGTTTCAAAATTTTTATCAAAAAAGGAGGAAAGTACATAAACATTTTTATGAGTGAGCAATGCTACTTGATTTTTGCTGTTGATAGCAGCAGAAGTAATTGCCGCATCGCTGTATCCTCCGGAAAGTTTCAGTTTTCCGATCAGTTTTGCTTCAAAATCTCCCGCTTTGTTAGGAACCTGAAAAACTAAAAAAGTACCATCGAAACCTTTGCTTCTGTTCTTGGTGAAAAGGTAAAAATTTCCATTCATCTCTACAAAAGCCTCACAATCATACAGCCAGTTGGATTTTTTTGGCGGAAATTCCGTCTGTCCTTCGTAATGAAATGTTGTGGTCTGGATTACTTTTGTGGATTTTTGTGAGGCATCTTTTAAATCAACTTTTAAAATGGATAAATTCTGCCTGTCGTTATCATTATTACCAAAATCGCCAATGTAGATATTTCCGGCGGCATCCTTCGTAATATCTTCCCAGTCGTGATTTTCTGCGTTTTCTACCAAAACGTCACTCGTGAAATTTCCTTTTCTGTCCAGTCCGTAAATGACGTTTTTATTTCCTTGATCTTCAATTGCCCAGATGGTATTGTTATCCTGAGACAAAGTAATGCCGGAAACTTCCTTTAGTTTTTTAGGCAAAGAAAATTCAACCTTCAGATCACCGGTTTTGGGAGCATCCTGAGCTTTGGGATTACAGCTCAACAGTAAAAATGACGATAAAACGACGATGCGCAACATATTTATTTTTTTAATTTTTTAAACTGAAAATAAGAGAACCTTATATTTTTCTCTAATTTATTAATAATCTGCTGATGGTGGAGAAAAAATCCTGCCGCCAAACCAATAAGACTTCCGATAATGGTATCCAAAACTCTTGCCTTCATTAAAATTTCCACATCATGATGAATTTCACTTGCGGTTTCCGCCAGAAGAATCGTTAAGGGCGTGATGAAAACCACTGCAAAACCGTAGTTTCTTACAATTAATAATTCAATAATAAACTGTAAAACGGTGATAATAACGATCATGATGATCTTTTCGGGATTAAAAAGCAGAATCACCCATGCCAAACCAATTCCGATGAAAGTTCCCAGAATTCTGTGCATATTTCTTTGTCGGACGTGCTCAAAATTCCTTCCCTGCATAATGGCGACTGCCGCGATGGAAATCCAGTAAGTATTTTTAAATTCAAGCAAATGACCGATGATTAAAGTAAGCGCCATAAAAAACCCGATGATGGTGCTTTCTACAAACTTCGTATATCTTCTTTTGTTGAAACTTCTTCTCGGTACGGTTACCACTTTGCTTTTTTCAATAAAAACGGAGTACAGAAAAGCAAAGGAACAGGAAAGTATCGCTCCCATTGCAACCAACCCTACTCTTGTTGGGATCATTTCCAGATCAAACTTATATGTACTCGCCATTGCTGCGACCATGATGAAGAAAAAATTTCCCGGCGGCGGAATTTTAAAATACGAAGAAATAAAATGCGCCAGAAAAGAAATAACGGCAACCGACAGCGCAGCAAAATAAATATTGAACCCGAAAAAAGAACTTACCGTAAAGGAAAAAACAATCCCGAAAGCACAGATCGCGAGATGAATCATTCTCTGCGTAATAGGCGCCGAAGTAAAATATAAAATCGTTAAAGCGCCCAAACTTGAAAGTGCGCCGTAATTTGGTTTTCCTAAAAAATATCCGATGAAAAGACAGCTTCCGATGCACAGCGCGGCAAGAAAAGGAAAATGCCATTTCCTTTCCGTCTGCTTAAACTCCAGGAGATACTGAAATCTGTTCTGCGTCGGGTTCTGTACCTTCATTTACTGTAAACGTTTAGCTTTTTCCCACAAAACATCCATTTCTTCCAGAGAAAGATCGGCAAGATTCAGATTCTGTTCCACAGCTAAAGCTTCCATTTTCTGAAACCTTGAAATGAATTTAAGATTGGTTCTTTCGAGAGCAGAATCGGGATTGATTCCTAAAATCCGGGCATAATTGATTAATGAGAAAAATACATCGCCCAATTCCTGCTCTTTTTTATCCAGATCGGTTTCCGCATGAAACTCCTGAATTTCTTCATCCACTTTTTTCCACGCATCTTCCGCATCATGAAATTCGAAACCGATTCCTTTTACCTTATCCTGAATTCTATAGGCTTTTACCAGACTCGGCAGACTTTTCGGCACGCCGCCCAGAATAGATTTGTTTCCTTCTTTCAGTTTCAGTTTTTCCCAGTTCTGTTTTACTTCCTCTTCGTCTTTAACTTCTGTGTCTCCGTAAATGTGAGGATGGCGGAAAATTAATTTTTCGTTTAAAGAATTAATGACATCCGCAATATCGAAACTGCCTTTCTCAGAGCCTATTTTGGCATAAAAAACCAGATGAAGCAACACATCTCCCAACTCCTTTTTTATTTCCTGCAGATCATTCTGCAAAATGGCATCCGAAAGTTCGTAGGTTTCTTCCAGCGTTAAATGGCGGAGGGATTCCAGCGTCTGTTTCTGATCCCACGGACATTTTTCGCGCAGATCGTCCATAATGTCTAATAATCTTCCGAAAGCTTCCAGTTTTTCCTGTTTGGTATTCATAATTGAGAATTCAAGTCTTACAAATTTACGGGAAATCTTTGTGAAAGTTCTTCTGTCCTGAAATAAATGAGGGTTGTCGTTGGCTTCGGCTCCGCTCAGCCAACGGTGTTGCTCGTTCCTTTGTGATTTTGGGTTTTATTCTACAGACCATCATGGTTGGCTGAGCGGAGCCGAAGCCAACGGTTTTACTCGTTCCATTTTGATTCTTCGTTTTATTCTACAGACCATTGCAGTTGGCTGAGCGGAGCCGAAGCCAACATTACAATTCATTACAGTCTGCGGTTGGCTTCGGCTCCGCTCAGCCAACCGACTCCGGTCAGCCAACCTTATCCCTTCATTTTTTATGGCAATTTTCCACAATCAGCGGGGCGGCTTCCAGTAATTTTATGAGCTGGAAGTAGGGAATGATGATCTTCTTTTCCGTGTCACAACTGAAATTTCCCAACGAGAAATAAGCTGTTACCGACAGAAAATCATCAAAATCCTGCAAAGAGCAGACTTTAAAAGCGTTCTGAAATACGCGCAACGGATTCCGTTGTTCTTTCTCTGAAAGGCTTATTGCTGTTTTGGGAAAACTGACTTCCGTTGAGTTTTTAAACTTTCCTTTTTTAGCTTTTTTCGCGATCTGATGAGCGACGAGAATGAATGACCGCAACGATTGATACAAATAGAAAATTTCAGCGGGTTCTTTTGCAATTCGGGTGTTTTTCTGTACTGAAGATTGTACCATTTCATTGAGGGTTTCTTTCGTTGCAGCAGGATCATTGAATTGGAAAAACGTTTCCAGTAAATTTATGGCGGTATGTTTTCTCGTTCCTGACCAGAATTTGGCTTCGAAATCTGTTTTTTTCTTTTTCATGAGTCTGTTTTTGGGTTATCGTTTTTTGAATTTTAATAGGTTGGTTTCAACAGGTTGGATTTTCGCAAAGGTGCGAAGTCATTTTAAAATGGTATGCTTTAAGGCGCAAGGATTTTATCTGCAATAAAATTATTCATCAACATTATAAAAGAAAATCTTTGATTTTCTCCTTGCGTCTTAAAAGAATAGGACTTTTATCAAATCTTGCGCCTTAGCGTTTTTCCAATATTTATATAGATTCTTATTCTTAAAATTTACCTTAATAGTTAAAACCATCGCAAAGGTACAAAATATTCATTAAATACAGCCTTATTTTAAGACGCAAGGATTTTATCTGCGATAAAATTAACATCACTCCTTTATCGAAAATCTTTGATTTTCTTGCGCCTTAAAAGATTTGATACGAATAAAAAAACTTTGCGCCTTAGCGTTTTTCCAACAAGAATATTCTTATTTATAAAAAAGTTTAAACACCAATCCTTTATTGAAAATCTTTGATTTTCTTGCGCCTTAAAAGATTTGATATTAATAAAAAACTTTGCGCCTTAGCGTTTTCCAACAAGAATATTCTTATTTATAAAAAAGCTTAAACAAGCCCTTTAAAAAATTCTAAAATCCGTTTGTTTTGATGACAAAAGTTTGCCAAATAGAACAACAGCGCTTCCCGATCTTTGGCAGAGAAACCTTTTGCATTTTTTAAATTCCTTTCGGGATGAAAATAATTTGGAAAATTAAAAGAAAGCCTGTACTTTTAGGGGTGATTTTTAGCGTACTTCGGCTTTCCTTTAGGCGTAAAGGAATTTCGAAGGGTAAAGGTTTTTGGGTAAAACTGTACTCCGACTTCCTGCGTTTGCGGGCAGTCTCGGTGTAGCGCTGTTGTTGGTTTTGCAGCAGAACTCCGTTTATTCGGGAGGGGCTGAAAACAGCAGGGTTGAGATCTTCTTTTTCATCATCTGTGTATTTTGAAAATTTGTACCTGAAACCTATCCAAAGACCGCATTTTTACCGATGAAAAAGTTCAGAACTTTTTGTTGTCGGCTCGGAATGCGTCTTTTCAATAGGTCTTTCGAGGCTTTTGCTAATTCGCTGATACAAATATAGTAATATTTTTTAAATATCCAACATATTGGATAAATTTTTTATACTTAATGGAGAAAAAATTCACTTTCGAAACAACTCAATTTGATTTTGACTTTGTCAATCATATCAAAAAGCTAAGAAAATCAATCGGTTTAACTAAAGAAGAACTTAGTTTAAAAATGGGTTTGGCGAAATCTTTTGTTGGAAATGTTGAATCATATACTCAGCGTCATAAATATTCAACCCGCCATATTTCATTACTGGCAAAAGCATTCGGCTACAAAAATATTTCCGAACTCATGGATTTCCCCACTCCACAACACGACCGAATTAAAGTAACCGTGAAGCAGGTTTACAACGAAAGCGGAACAAAGGTGATGGAAAGTGAAGTGGTGGGAATTGAGGGGATTGAATAGAAAAACTCCTGAGTTTTCAGGAGTTTTTGGTTGGTGACTTGTGAGTGATTACACTGTACTTAATATTTTAAATTACTTTTTGAAAGAAGAATACTCAAAATTATTAATAAATACTAAAGTTGCAGGAAATTATTTATCCTCAAAATTAATTATTTTATAAACAAAGTTTATAGAAAGATAGGCAATAGAATAATAAAAAATATAATAGCTAAAAGAAAAAAGAAAGCTCCAATTTTAAAAAATTGATACTTTATCCAAGTGATTCTCGAATTATAAAGAATTTGTTCTGATAATTCTTTCTCATACTGTGTGAAAGCCACAGTTGAATTTACTTTAGTTAAGAACTTATTTTCAAAATCCACTTCATCCAAGCTACGCAAATAACCATAGTAATGAATATTTTCAAAAAACTCTTCTTTGTCTATCAGATTACTTAGTTTAGTTATCATTGATTTAACTAAATAACCCTTTTCAATTTTTGATAATATTGGAAAAACAGAAACTAAAGAAGATAAAAAAGAAAAAGATGTTATAGGTAAAAATACATAATAAACAATAGTTTGTATTTCATTTTCTTTAGAAAAAGTAATCTGCGTGAGTCCAAAATCAATTGCCGCAACTAAAGTTAATAGTCCTAAATTTTTCGCTTCCGCAAATTTCAACCATTCATTTACATTACTAAATATATAGCGTAATTGTTCTTCGTATTTTGTCATATTTATATTATTTTAATTCCCAAATTAGGTTTGCACTATAGACATTATAAGAAATATCTTTTATAACATTTGGTTCTATCTTTTCCCACCAATCATTTACAATACTTTTACAAGCTGGTCTTAATTTTTTATATTCATCATACACTTTCTTGTTTACTAATATTGCCCCGAATGAAGTTTTATTTACAATTTTTTTATACGATATAACCTTATTAAAAAAACCAAGCCTTATTGTTCCGTCCTCAGAATTTTTAATTTCTTCTAAAAACTGCTCCGAAGAAATTACTTCAGTTTGTTCGGTTGAAATATTTGGCATTTGAAAAGGCAAAGGGTTTAATATGTTATATCGTTTTTTCTTAACTTCAAACTGAATTTTTTCTATTTCCTTATTAGCACTGTCTGTTAATCTTGATGCAAAATTTGCTGGTTTACCGGTCCAAACCAATCCTCTATGCTCAACACCGTCTATTCCGTGTTTTCGTACGCCCACTTTTAAAACCCTCATTTCTCCATAGTCTATTCCAATTCCACATTTAAAACCTGGTATAAACTTCTTACTTATAATGTCAGCAATATGATTAATCGTAATTGCACAATCAACTGAATTAACGAAACAATTGTCTGGGTCAAACACAACCATAACCCTATCTCCAATAATATTTCTAATGTGTCCGTTGTATCGTTTTGCTGCTTTAATTACTGCATTAGTAAATACAGTATAAAGTTTAGCCATTGTTATATTTTGATGCTTTCCTGTCAATTCAACTGAATTACGAATATCTACAAATAAAACACAGGTGTTAATTTTCTTACCTTTCTTTGTTTCTCCATAACCGAATGTTAAGCCTGCATCACTTCGATTGGGAACACCATTATAATCTGAATAAACAAATTCAGTGCTTCTGAAATCATCTATATCTTTAGAAATCTCTTCTAAAAAACTGTTAATAGTTCCCATTTTATAGATAATTTGGAAATTTAAGAGTTTTTATTTTCTTAAAATCAACGCCTTGCAAATCCGGAATTTCTAATTCTTCAAAAAAAAGATTTTTAACACTGAATATACTTTTTCCCCATCCAAGTTTATCGTAAGCTGATCTCGTAAAAAAGTTAATTGCATTAGAAATTGAAACGCTTTCTAATCTATACAATTCTGTAATAGGTTGACCTATCATAGTGTATTCTCCATATTCTTCTCCTGGTACTTTATAGTAAGTAACAGAACCTTTATGGATAGCAACTTTAACGTTTTTATCAGAGCTGTGAAACTCTTTAATTACTTCTTCAGCACACCTTTCCGCGTGATGTACATATTTTGGACTATCAACTTGTAAAAAAGGTTTACCAAATACACAAATAATTCCATCGCCCATTAATTTTTCAATCTCTCCTTTATGTTTATAAATGATAGGAATAATGCGTCTATAATAGTCGTCTAAATAATTTTTGATATTTACATTATTCCAACCCGATATTCTTTTTGAAAAAGATGTTATATCTATAAAAAGAAGTGCAACATCTTCATCTCTTCCTTCTTCAAAATATTTTATTAATTCTGGTTTTTCAGGATTAAGATTTTCATTGATAAATGAAAACATTGCTCGCTCACTTAAATCCTCATTTAATCTTTTAGTATCAAATACCTTTATTAAGACATCTTTTGCCTCTCTTTTTTCTAAATAATCTAAAATTCGACGATCTTCATTATCTAAATCGTAGAACTTTTCCTTTAACTCGTAAACTTGTTTTAAATTTGGCATATTAGTTTTTTTTAGATTTTTAATTACAAGATAATTTTTAATTCATCTTTCTATTTAAATTAAAATTTAAAACTAATTACCCTCTAACAATTTTTTCTTTTGAATATCATACTCCTCTTTTGTAAGAATACCATCATCAAGAAGTTTCTTTAATTTGAGAATTTCATCAGCAATACTAACATTTTGCTTAAGTTCAATAACTGCTGCCTTTGGTTTTGGTCTAAATTCTTCAGGGACAATAATTTCACCAGAAATAATTGCATTATCTACATCAATTTCGTATCGACCTGAACCAAATGTTATTAAGGGTTCAAAAGTTTGTCCGATTTTTTCATTTCCGCGAACAACAATTTTAACAACTTTACCTTTATGACCTGCCATATTTCTAGGCAAGGAAAACTGAGATTTATTATAACTATTACTGTTAGTCATCGTCATTATTGTTCCAAAGCCAGTTGAATTTCTGCGAATAAATTTGAAATCACCGTCCGGAGTTGATCCTGTTCCTAAATTTATATCTTGCCCAACTGTAATTTTAAAACCACTCCTTGTAATTAAAGTATCTCCTACCAATCTAGTTTGCGTAGCATCTTTTTCCTGCGAAAATGCATTCGAAAAAATTAATATAATCGATAATGTGCTTAAAAATTTTTTCATTTTGATTAACTTAATTAAAATATATTTGCTTTAAATTGTTATAAAAATTTAATAATTTCCAAATATAATAAACCATAAAGTAGTTTCCATCCGGATTTCCGTAAAGACAAATGTAATTATGTAGAATATTATTTTCATCAGTATTTTCCCTGAATTTTAACATTCATAAACTTCGCATTTAAAAATTTATGCAACAAAAAAACCTCATCATTTCTGACGAGGTTTTATATTTTAAATTCAAGTAAATGAATTATCCTTGCTTTCTGTGAGTGCTTTTAGGAGCAGATTTTGCGGCAGAAGTTGCTTTTACTTTTGGTGCTGCAGGTTTTTCTGCTTTTGGCGCTTTTTTAGGCGCTTCTTTTTCTACGTTTACGTCTTCCGTTGCTGCTTCACCTTCTAAAGTTTCAGGCTCTGCTTTTACGAAGCTTTCCGGAGTAATGTATCCTGCTTTCTGAAGGATGTTGTACCACTGCGCCAGTTTTTTGATGTCTGAAGCGTATACTCTTTCGGTATCGTAGTTTGGAAGAGAAGCCGTCATGAATTCTTTCAGTTCAGCATCTGTTGCTTTATGGTGGATCGCTTCTTTGTAATCGTAGTTTTTAGCAATATTTTCAAAAACTTCGAACAACGGAACTTCTTTATCAAAGGTAAACATCGCGATGTTATCCAATAAACTTACCTGACTGGAGTTTCCAATGCTTACTTTTTTCTTCGTGGTAACGTCTTCAATAATAAATCCGTTTCTTAATTGTGAAACTAATTTGAAAAGTCCTGGTTTTCCTGAAATTGAAATTATTTTTTCTAACAGCATAATTTTATTTTTTGTAAATTCTGCAATCGGCATTCCGCCTTTTGCTATTTAATATTTTTTTTATTTTAATTCAAACTTTATTTTGGAAATCTCATCTTGTAACCGATGCTTACATCACCCTGAGTAATTTTCGACAGTTTTCCTTTTACAAGCTTCTTCTTCAAGGCGCTTAAATGGTCTGTAAACAAAATTCCTTCTATGTGATCGTACTCATGCTGAATTACGCGGGCTCTAATATCGGAAAAAGTTTCTGTATGTTTTACAAAATTTTCGTCATAATATTCGATCACGATAGTTCCTTTTCTTTTTACATCCTCTCTTACATCCGGAATAGAAAGACATCCCTCGTTGAATTTCCACTCTTCACCGGATTCTTCAAGAATTCTGGCATTAATGAATACTTTCTTAAATTCTGCCAGTTCATCCTTAATATCCTCATAATCTTCATCTTCTGCCAAAGGACTTACGTCGATCACAAAAAGACGGATATCCAGTCCGATCTGTGGAGCAGCCAAACCAATTCCGTTGGCGCTGTACATGGTTTCGAACATGTTGCCTATCAATTCCTGTAGCTCGGGATAATCTTTATCTATATCCTTCCCTACTTTTCTTAAAACTGGGTCACCAAAGGCTCTTATCGGTAAAATCATCTTGTTCTTTGTTCTAAAAAATTCTGCAATATGATGGTTGCGCTTACTTTATCTATTAATCCTTTTTCCTGTCTTTTCTTTTTATTCTTTCCGCTTTGGGAGATAAAAAACGAAGCCATTTTGGAGGTAAATCTCTCGTCGAAGCGGTGTACTTTTATCATCGGAAATTCTTTCTGAAAAACTTCAATGAATTTTAAAATATCTGTTTCCACTTCGGATACATTCCCCTTTAAATCTGTCGGAAGACCGATTACCACTTCATCCACCCGATTTTCACCGAAATATTTCGTCAGAAAATCAATAATTAATGAAGTCTGCACCGTCTCCAGACCGCTCGCAATAATCTGCATATCATCCGTCGCAGCAATGCCGCAACGAGCTTTTCCGTAGTCTATTGCAAGGATTTGTCCCATAGGTTTGCAAATTTAGTAAATTTTAATGATTTTATTCCAAACACAGTTTTTTTTATAAATCAATGTTTTAATCCGCTAATTTTTTTATAATTTTAATTATTCAAAAACAAAATTATGAAGAAACTCATCCTCGTAAGACATGCGAAAAGCGACTGGCCGGAAGAAACCGAAGACTTTGACAGACCTTTGGCAGACAAGGGTTTAGAAGAAGCAATGCATATGTCCCGATTCATGAAAAACAATAACGTAGCGATCGATTACTTTGTATCGAGCCCCGCAGTACGCGCACTGAATACGTGCAAAATTTTCAACCAGGCTTACCAGATCAGCATTAATACGAATGAGAAACTTTATAATCCTTCCGAAAGCAATTTCGAATCTGTAATCTACGATCTGGACGACAGCCACGAATCGGTTGCCTTCTTCTCTCACAACAACGGAATTTCCAATTTTGCGAATTCCATTTCCGAAGATATTTTCCATTTTCCAACCTGCGGGGTTGCCGGTTTCGAGATCGACTGCAATTCGTGGTCGGAATTCGACGGAGCCAAAAAGAAACTGCTGTTTTTCTACGATCCGGGCAAGATTAAATAAATCGTCTGTAAAAATTCCCCTCCTATGGAGGGGTGGCGAAAATTCAAAAGAATTTTTGACGGGGTGGTTTTAGAATGTGGGTGAAAAGTAAATTTGTGAATAGTGAATTTAACCACAAAAGTCGCAAAAGATTTTAAAGCGTTATTAGAATATGTAAAGTTCTCAAAAGAATAAAAAATCAAAGATTTTTAAAAACTAATGTGTTCTAAAATATTCGCAAAGCTTGATTAATCTAATGTGACTTATGTGTTAAAAACTTTTTGGACCATTATAAAAAAGCCTAAATAAACTTAATCAATAATTTTGGCTAAAGCCTTTCTCTCCACTTCAAACAAAAAGACGGGCTAAAGCCCGTCCCTATTGATAATCATATTAAATGATTTTTCCTGAATTATTTTCGTCTCAGATCCAGATCATCAAAATCAAAACTGAAATCTGTAACGTCTGAAATGGGTTTTAATCTTGCAGATTGAGCTTTTCCGGTTTCATCATAATCAAAAATAATATAAGCATCGGCATCGTAGCTTCTGTCGTCCCATTTAATGATGAAAGAATTATTGGAATACGGAAGAAGTTCCCCTTTTAAACGTGAAGAACTTTTGCAGGAAATTCTGTAGGTACTTCCCTGCTGTGCAATTTCCACATCACCAAACCACTGGTCGTTGTACATTCCTACAAACTGCTCCGGTTTTGGCTGTAAATTTTTATCTTTTTTAAATGTTTCAGATTTTGCAAAAGCCTCTTTTTTCTGCTTATCAAAACTTTCCTCCATTTTTTTCATCCGGTCGCCGTAGGTTTTCAGCCAGTTGCGGTCTGCAATTCCCAGATAAGAATCTTTCACGGTATTGGTAATCGTGTTGAAAGCCGCTCCCGATTGCTGATTCGTTAAAACAACAATTCCAAGTTTCATATCCGGAATCAGCGTAAACTGCGTTACCGTTCCGATCAGTCCTCCTGTATGCTGAATTTGTTTATGACCTTTCACATCGCTTAAAAACCAACCCATTCCGTATCCATAGAAACTGGTATCATAAGGATTTTTCGCCGCCACACCACTCGGAATCTGTAAACTCCATAACTGCTGAACATTTTTATCTGAAACTAATTTTTTGCCGTCTTTCGTTGTAAAATTATTCAGCAGAAATTCTGCCCAGGTGGTCATGTCTTTAATATTACTCATAATTCCTCCGGCTGCGTTGGCTGTCTCGTTCCAGTCGTGAGGAACGGCGATGGCTTTTCCATCTACCGGTGCATGAGCGTCAATTTTGTTGGTAACAGCTTTGGCTCTGTTATAGCTTCCGAAACTGGATGTCATTCCTACAGGTTTCATAATGCGCTGTTCGATAAATTCTGCCCAGCTTAATCCCGAAACTCTGTGGATTACTTCTCCGGCTACGATAAACATGATGTTATTATAATCTAAAGTTGTTCTGAAAGGATTTTCAGGCTTTAAATATCTTACGTTGTGAACGATGTCGTTTACCGTTAGATTTCCGCCTTCCGGAAAGAACATCAAATCTCCCTGTCCCAAACCTAATCCGGCTCTGTGTGTTACCAGATCTTTAATGGTAACATTCTGCGAAACATACGGATCGTACATCTGAAATTCAGGAATGTATTTTGAAACTTTATCGTCCCAGTTCAGTTTTCCTTCGTCTGCTAAAATGGCAAGTGCAGTACAGGTAAAACCTTTAGAGTTGGAGGCGATTCCCACCAATGTAGTATCATCCATCGGTTGTTTGGAAGTTAAAGAACGTACTCCAAAACCTTTGGAATAAATTACCTTTCCGTCTTTGATCACACCAACCGACATTCCCGGAACGTCGAAAGTTTTTAAAGTGTTCTGGACCAATTCATCCAGTTTTTTCTCTTCAACCTGCGCATTAGCAATCCCAACCGATAAAAGAAGAAGGAAAAAAGAAAGTTTCTGCTTCATTTTTAATTTTTTTCAAATGTAGTAAATAATGCGGTTTAAACTCTTTTGAAATTTAAATGCAAAGATTCATCAATTCAAAAAAAGATTCTTTATTTTCGGTTAAAATACTTTTTTATTGTGATGAAAGCTTCAATTTATATTTTCCTACCAGCATTACTTCCTTTTATTTTGATTAAAAGTCAAAATACGGTCGATAATCCATACTTATTTCAAACATGGAAATTTAAGAATACGGAACATCTAAATGCTATTTATGAAAAAAGTAAGTATTCTGATAAGAACACATTAAACTTTAGACTTAGTAAAGATGGAAAAGTTATTGCCAACTGGATTGAAAATGTTTGTTATTCAGGAGATAAAAAACCGAAGTTTAAATTTAAAAAGATAAAAGGAAGCTGGGAAAAGATTTCAGACTCTGTCATTCATATTAATTTCACCACAAATGTAGGTTTAAAAGGAAACTATATCATTTCAAATCTCACAGAGGAACAGTTAACATTAAAGATGTTTGTAAATCTTAAGAAAAAATAATTTCAAATCTTATCTTTGCAGAGAATTTTAAATAATGACGAAAATCCTGCTTCTTTCCGACTTTCATTCTTATATCGACGACCGCATTTTAGAATATGCAGGTCAGGCGGATGAAATCTGGCATGGCGGAGATTTCGGAAGTATGGATGTCATGGAGCAGCTTGAAAAGATAAAACCACTGAAAGGGGTTTACGGAAATATCGACAACGCAAAAATACGTTCTGAATTTCCGGAAGTGAGTCGTTTTATGTGCGAAAATGTAGAAGTTCTCATGATTCACATCGGCGGTTATCCGGGAAAATATACACCGTTGGCAAAGCAGGAGATTGCTGAAAAAGCTCCGAAGCTGTTTATTTCGGGACATTCGCATATTCTGAAGGCGATGTTTGATGAAAAAAACAATCTTCTTCACCTGAATCCGGGAGCGTGCGGAAAGCAGGGATGGCATAAAATGCGGACGATGATGCGTTTTGTAATCGATGATACGGAAATAAAGGATTTGGAAGTTATTGAACTGGGACCGAAGTTTTAAAATAATTTTTAAACCATTAAGAAAAAAATTGAGGAGTTAAGAATAATAAGAGATTGCTTCGTTCCTCGCAATGACAGTACTATGAAAATTGGTGATAAAGTTTCTGTGGTAGATGAAGATTTGAGCGGGGTGGTTACTTCCGTGAAGGGAAATATCGTGGTTTTTAAAGATGAGTACGGTTTTACGCATCAATATCCAAAGGAGAAACTTGTTCCGAAAATTTCGGATTTTTATGAAAATACTCCCATTGTAAAAAAAGCGGAGCCGAAAAAGGTAATTTCCAAAGCACATCAGAAAAATCATTTGGTTCTTGATCTTCATTTTCATAATTTAGTTAAAAATCCAAATGATTACACCAGTTTTGAAAGACTTTTCATCCAGAAGGAAAGGCTGGTGGAAACCATCAACTTTTGCAGAAAACACAATCTGAAAAGGCTGGAAATCGTACACGGAATCGGAGACGGAGTTTTGCAGAAAATGGTATTCGATACATTGGAAAGCCAGACGAATGTGGATTTTTATAATAAGGAAATACTTCATCATCAATCGGGTGCGGTAATGGTAGAATTTCACTAAATTTGCAGGAATCAAATTATGAATATACTTAATTTACTTTTTACCAAAGACGGATTAATCTATCAGATTGCTAAAAATAAGAGCATTGTGGAAGAGAAATCGTATTTCGTGGATGAAGAATCTCCGGAACACTTTATTTCGGATATGCTGGATAAAGTGCTTCTTCTGCAGAGATTTGATGAGATCCATGTGATTTCCGCACTCAATCATTTCACGTTGATGCCGGAAGGTTTTTCCGAGCATGAAGCAGGATTCGATCTTATCGCCTTCAACGCTCCTGTGGATAAAGAAAAAGAAGAACTGATGCTTTCGATTAATGAAAAGTTTAAAATTCAGTTTTATTATACATTTCCGAAGCATTTTTACAAAAAGATTAAAGAACTGGCGCTGCCTGTTCAGTTTAATTTTTCCGGTGAAAAGTTTTTAAATTCCATCAATAATAAAAACAGCAAAGAAATTCACATCAACCTGTATCATAACCAATGTGAGTTTTTCGCGATAGACAACAAAAAAATTATTTTATACAACAATCTGGATGTTAATTCTGAAGTAGATTTTCTTTATTTCGTGATGTTTACGTTAAGCAAAATCGGTTTCGGGATCAATGAGACCAATTTCTACGCGTACGGAGAAACTACTGAGAATGAAACGTTTATTTCAGAGCTTCAGAAATTCGTAAAGAATATGAAAATTGTATTTGATAATATTCCTTCTAAAAATTTTATATTAAATTAGGTTGCAGAAGATCAGATAGCAGGTTTTAGTTTATCTGCAATCTTTTACCTCCAATCTAAAACCTATCAATTATGTACAGAATCATATCCGGCAAATGGAAAGCCAAAAAAATCGCCGCTCCGAAGAATTTTGATGTAAGACCGACCACGGATTTTGCCAAAGAAGCACTTTTCAGTATTCTGGAAAACACCTACGATATGCAGTCGGTTTCCGTGCTGGATCTTTTTGCGGGAATCGGTTCTATTTCGTTTGAATTTGCTTCAAGAGGATGTCAGGATATTACCTCCGTAGAAATGAATCCGAAACATACCGCTTTTCTTAATTCTACCGCTTCTGAACTTGGATTCAGTCTGCAGGTGAATGTTCAGCGGGGCGATGTTTTCGACTGGCTGAAGAAATTCAGAAACAAAAAATCTTTTGAAATTGTTTTCTCCGATGCTCCTTTCGAAATGGAAGAAAAAAAGTATCAGGAAATTATTTCTCTGGTTTTAAACAATAAATATTTGAAGGAAAACGGAATTCTAGTGATAGAACACCAAAGCCGAATGAAATTTGATCATCCGAATTTAATCGATACCCGAAAATACGGCAATGTAAGCTTCAGTTTTTTTGGACCGAATAAGGAAGAAACTACAGAAATACAGAATCAGGAATAATTTTCCTGATTTTTTGTTTAAACAATTTCTACTTTGCTGGAATTTTGTACCGCGCTTTCACCCCATTTTGCAATTTCTTTTAAAAGAGGAAGCAACGTTTTCCCGAAATCCGTTAAGGTGTATTCTACCATTAAAGGCGGCTTTTCTGTGTACACCTTTCTGTCGATAATATGATCTTCTTCAAGCTGTTTTAGCTGTAAACTTAACGTTCTTTCTGTAATTGTGGGAATTAATTTTCTTAGCTCGTTGTATCTTTTTGCCCCATCAATCAGATAAAACAAAATCACGGCTTTCCATTTTCCGCCGATAAATCTCATGGTAACCGTTGTACAGCAAGGATATTCTTTATTATCTATTGAATACATTTTTTTCATACTATCATTTTAGACCGTTATTGCAAATATATCAAACATACATTAATTTTGCAACTATAAAAAATATAGTATAAAAATTATGAGCTTTTTAGACAAAATGAAATCGAGATATACCGTAAAAAAGTATAATCCTCAAGGTACAATAAGTGAAGAGCAGATTCAGCAGCTTAAAGAAATTCTGCATTTAAGTCCATCTTCCATTAACAGTCAGCCATGGAATTTTGTGTTTGTATCGGAACCGGAAACAAAAATACAGCTTGCCGAAGCCTCTTATTTTAACAAGGAAAAAGTATTGGACGGAAGTCACCTTATCGTTTTTCAGGCACTTAAAAACCCTGAAGATTTTGAAAAGCAGATTGAAGAAAATCTTCCGGAAGGTTCGGTAACTTATTATAAAACTTTTGTAAAACCAAAAGGTGAAGCGGAGATCAGATCGTGGCTGAAACATCAGGTTTATCTTTCATTGGGCGTTTTGCTTTCTGCGTGCGCAGATATGGAAATAGATTCTACTCCGATGGAAGGAATTGAAACTGAAAAATATGATGCGATTTTAAAGAACGAAAAGTACGAAAGTGTTTTTGCAGTAGTGATTGGCGTAAAGTCTGAAGAAGACAAAAACCAGCCGGTTCATACCCCGAAAAGAAGACTGGAAAGTAAAAATGTAATTCTGGAAATTTAATAGAGCTTATATTTTGGGAGCTTTTTCCCGCTTTCCGTACTCGCTATTTATTACTATTTTGGCTGCGGCAGCTTCGCTGCCGCAGCCAAAATAGTAATAAATGAGCTCAAACAAAACTCCAATCGGGGCTATTTCTGCTGACTGAATAGTATTAATACTCCTATTTTGTCATTCCGTAGAAATCTCGACCGAAATATTTTTCTTTATGCACTTGTCTGTATTATTTCAGGATGAAAAATCAAGCTGATAAAAATTACAGATTGATGTACAAAAAAAGCTGTTTCAGATGGAGACAGCTTTACTTTTTTATAATACTTTCAATTCTAAATCGATGGTTTTTCCGAAGAATTTTTTTGAGATTTTTTCGAAATTTTTCGTTAAATCCGAAAGATAGAAATGGTAATTCGGTTTCGGATTCTGCTCATTCAGCAGATGATATTTATCGAGGATAATCTTCAGGTGGTTCGCGACAATATTCGGAGAATCAATCACACGGACACGGTTTCCGTAATATTGCTTGATTTCATCTATCAGTAACGGATAATGCGTACAACCCAAAATTAAAGTCTCAATATTTTTTAATTTACTGTTGCTCAGATAATTGTATATAATTGCGTGGGTAATCGGGTGATTTTTAAAACCTTCCTCAATAGCAGGAACCAATAAAGGTGTTGCCAGTTCATCCACCTTGATCCATTTATTATGCTTTCTGATGCTTTTTTTATACAACCCTGAATTCACCGTTGCTTTCGTTGCAATGACGCCCACATTATTATGGATTTCATAGGAAACTTTTTCTGCAACCGGATTAATTACGTCAATCACAGGAACTTTACCCGCAACAGACTGCATCACTTCATTCAGCGCATTTGCCGTTGCTGTATTACAGGCAATAACAATCGCTTTACAGTTTTGCTCCAACAGAAAATTGGTGATCTTTGTAGAATATTCGATAATCGCTTCCTTCGATTTTTCACCATACGGAAGATGTTTGGTGTCACCAAAATAGATCAGATCTTCGTTCGGAAGAAGTCTTTTTATTTCTTTGGCAACTGTAAGTCCGCCCACTCCGCTATCGAAAATTCCGATAGGCTGTTTCGGGGAAAGATGCGAATAATCCTGCTTTTTAGTTTTCAAAATTGAGCTGAAATTTTATACAAAAATAGTGAAATTGTTGGATGCAGAAGATGGATGTTACAAGTTTTTCACAAACCGTTCTTCCGACTCCCGGCTTTAGACTTTCATCTTAGACGATGAACAGATCCGAAGCAATTCCGTCTGCCATAAACCAGTGTTTTTCCGGAATTTTAAGATGGTTATTTTCTGTTACCAAAATTCCTTCTTCCAGCTTTGGTTTGATTTCATTCTGAAAATGTTCTAAAATGCCGTTATTAAATTTTTCTTTTAAGCTTCCCAGATCAACGCCCCATATTGTTCGTAAGCCAATCATGATCATTTCATTAAACTGATCGTTTTGCGAGAGAAATTCTTCTTCTTTAGCCAAAAGATCTGAGTTTAATTTTTTGATATACTGCTGATTGTTGGCAACATTCCAGCTTCTGACATCAAATCCGTTGTAAGAATGTGCAGAAGGACCAATTCCCAGATATTCTTTATATTTCCAGTAGGAAGAATTGTGTCTTGAGTAAAATCCGGGTTTGGCAAAATTGGAAACTTCATAATGCTCAAAACCATTATCTTTCAGAAAATCCGATAAGTAGTAAAATTCTCTGTTCTGTTCTTCTTCCTTAGGGCTTTTTACTTTTCCTTTTGAGATCCAGTTTTCTAAAGCGGTTTTCGGCTCAACAGTTAAAGCATAAGAAGAAATGTGCGGAACTTCAAGCGCAATGGTTTTATTTAAATTTTCTTTCCAGATTTCCAGATTGGAAGTTGGCGAACCGTAAATTAAATCAATGCTTAAATTTTCAAAACCAAAATCCTGCGCTCTTTTGATGGAATCTTCGGCTTCGTTTGCAGTGTGTGCCCGATTCATTAATTTCAGATCTTCCTCAAAAAAACTTTGGGTTCCGATGGATAGACGGTTTATCGGGGATTCCGACAGTCCTTTCAGGAAGTTTTTATCCAGATCATCCGGATTCGCTTCTAAAGTGATTTCGATATCCTTTTCAAAAGTGAAATGTTTTAATACCTCATCAATTAAAGATTTGATTTCATCCGGCGAAAGAATAGAAGGTGTTCCGCCTCCAAAATACAGTGACTGTAAGTTTTTGTTTTGCAATTCATCTTTTCGGAGAAAGATTTCTTTCTTCATCGCAGCCAGCATTTCATCCTTAAAATTTAAAGATGTAGAAAAGTGGAAATTGCAGTAGCTGCACTTTTGCCTGCAAAACGGAATGTGAATGTAAATCATAAAAAAAGCCCTGAAAAAATTCAGAGCTCAAATTTATTTAAATTAAATCAATTAATATCTATAACCTCTGTGGTTAATGAAGTTATCGAAGTTATATCCTAACCCGATCATGAAGCTGTTTCCTCCATATTCCTGAATATCAGACAAACCTAAGTTGTAAGTAGCTCCAATCATGAATTTGTTGAATCTTACTTTTACAACCGGAGCAATCTGTAATTGCTGGCTGTCGAATCTGTTCTGAACAGATCTGTAGCTTACCCCGAAAGAGAAAGCATTGATATCGTTGAAGAACGTTGCCATTAAGTTATAATCAATCGTTCTTGTAGAGTTTGTGTTCAGGTTGATTAAAGCTGAAGGTGTGAAATAGATGTTATCACCTACATGCCAGTCATATCCTAAGTTTAAGAAAAACTTGATCGGAGAAGGCTCACGTCCGTTTACGATCGCTTCATCGTTGGTAAGAGCGATATCGTTAACTGAAACTCCTGCGAAAATATTTCTGTAGGTAGCCTGTGCTCCGAAGTTTGCATATGCCATGAAAATATTACTTTCACTTCCCTGCAATAATGGATCTGAAGCATCCTGCGTGTTAATCTTTGAATAATCAAAATTCATGTTGTAGAAGCTAACGCTTGTACCGAAAGAGAACTGATCTTTTCTGTCTCCATCGCTGCTAAGAGGAATAAAATATGAAGCACCCGCTGTAATACCACCTGCAGAAATAGGGCCGTTGCTGTCTCTGAATACAGATAAACCTGCTCCTACTCTATCAAAAATGTTCGCGTTAATCCCTACCGACTGAACGTTTGGAGACTCACTGAACTTCGAAAATTGCTGCTGATAGTTAAGATTAAGCTGCACATAGTCGGTCTTTCCGTATTGTGCCGGGTTGAACAAAAACTCACCGTCTAAAAGATACTGTTGATAGTACGGTAAAGTTTCTTGTGCTTTGTATGCATTTGACAAAAGAGCTAAACATACGATAGCATATAGTTTTCTCATAACAAATCTTGATTTCAATTCAACAAATATAAAAAAATTCTCAATATATTTTTAGTTTTCTAAATAATTTCTCCATTTTTTTACAGCATCCGCCATATCTTTCGGCATTGGGCTTTCAAAATATAATTCCTTCTTGGTAGTGGGATGTATAAATCCTAAAGTATGGGCATGAAGTGCATGTCTGGGTAAAATCTCAAAGACATTTTTTATAAACTGCTTATACTTAGGAAGATTCACTCCACGGAGAGGGGTATGACCTTCATATCTTTCATCATTGAATAAAGTGTGACCAATATGTTTGAAATGCGCTCTGATCTGGTGGGTTCTTCCGGTTTCAAGCTTACATTCTACCCAGGTCATGTATTTAAATCTTTCTAAAACCCTGTAATGCGTTACAGCATGCTTTCCCTGACTTCCGTCTTCATAGGTATGCATCTGCATCCTGTTTTTCGGATGACGACCTATATGGCCTCTTATTGTACCTTCATCATCCTGTACATTTCCCCAAACGAATGCCCAATACAATCTTTTAGTTTTTCTGTCGAAAAATTGTTTTGCCAGAAAGCTCAGAGCATATTCATTTTTTGCAATCACCAATAATCCGGAAGTGTCTTTATCAATTCTATGCACCAGTCCAACCCTGTCAAGATCGGATTTTTCGCCATTCTGTTCAAAATGATACGCCAAAGCATTCACCAATGTGCCGTCCCAGTTTCCGAATCCCGGGTGTACTACCATTCCCGGATCTTTATCTACAACGATAAGATCGTCATCTTCGTATACAATATTGATGGGAATATTTTGCGGAATGATAACATTTTCCCGTGGAGGGTGCGCCAGAAGCACCGAAACCTGATCTCCCGGTTTTACGCGATAATTCTGTTTTACCGCAACACCGTTTACGATAACATTTCCTGCTCTGCAGGTCTGTGAAATTTTATTTCTGGAAGAATTCTGACGGAAAATCAACAGAAACTTGTCGATTCTCAATGGTTCCTGACTTTTATCTACCGTGATGTTAAGGTGTTCATACAGTCCTTTATTTTCCTCATCAATATCAAGATTATCGATACTGTTCTGATCTAATAATTCTTCGTCCAAAAAATCTTCGTTATCTTCTGCCATTGTTTTATCTTTTATACAAAAGGCTTCAACATAATGAAAGTTGAAGCCTGTATTTTTTATAATATTTATCGTTTTATTCTATAACCATCTTTTTAGCTTTTGGCTTCTCTGCAGGTTTTGCAGGAGTTGCTGCAGATTTATTGTTGCTCGCTGGCTGGTTATTACCAGAACTACTACCTGTATTAGAAGTAGTAGTCTTTGGTTTATTTTCAGTTACCGGTTTCGTTGATTTTACCGTGGTTTTAGAAGCATCTGTTTTTGTTGCATCTGTAGACGGTTTAGGGGTTTCCCTTTTCGGAGTTACCGGCGGCGGAGGAACTTCCTGTGACGGTTCCTGACGAACTGGCATTTCCTGATATTGAATCGGAGGCAGAGCGGTGTCTACTTTCATTCTGTAGGTAGAGTTCAGCTGTTCTATTTTTGCACTCAGTTCAGCCAGTGTTTTCTTACTTGCCCAAAGATCAATCTGCATTCCCTGATCCCGGACATCTCCGGCTGCAGGATCCTGATAATAGATAACATCAGATTCATCTTTACTTCCGTCTTCGTGGTCCACAAGTCCCACTTCAAACATACTTCTCGCAATAACCTGTCTCGCTTCCTTCACCGTTAATCCCACTACATTAGGAATCGCTATATTTCGTAATGGTCCTGAACCAATAACTACATCCACCACAGAGAATCTTGCCAGTTTAGTTTTTGGTTTTACTTCATTTCCGTTATATAAAATTCGGATCACTGCATCTTTCTGAATGCTTGGCTCGAAGATGGTGTCTCCAACTTTCAGCCCCACCTGTTCCAGACGCTGGAAAGCAAGACCTGAATATTTATTGATTACATCCGGAACTTCAACTTTAGCCCAAGTTCTTGGATTTACTCTTAACTGGATCGCTCTTCCGTCTTTTACACGGGAACCCGGAACCGGATACACCTGTAACACCTGAAAAGGTCTGTATTTGGGATCATAGTTAAAACTGTCCACTTCATATTCCAATCCCGAATCATCCAATATTTTGATGGCCTCCTGTACAGATTTATTAACGATATTTGGAACGGGAATTTCCTGACCATGATTGGTATGATATTCTAACCAACGAAACGTAAGCCAAACCAACCCCACAAAAACACCGATGGCTACGACTAAGTTCAGTAAAACTTTCCAATTGAAAAGTGATTTAAGCATACTTAAAATGACTATAATTAGACAGCAAATATAATTAATAATTTTAGAATGTGCTTTTAATTTAACACATTTCACTTTTGATTTTAAAATTTCAGGATTTACGTTTACGCGTTGTATAAAATCATTAAATTTGCCTTAACTGATACTAAACAAAAATGAGCAAAAAACAAGTTGCCGTAGTGATGGGAGGCTATTCAGACGAATATGTTGTATCATTGAAAAGCGGACAATTAATCTACGATTCCCTAGACAGAAATCTTTACGATGTATATAAAGTAGTTATCCTGAAAGATGAATGGTATTTTTTAGGTGAAAATGAGCAGAAATCCCCCATTAACAGAGGAGATTTTTCTGTGACTTTACATGATAATGAAACATTGAAATTTGATGTCTGCTTCAATATCATCCATGGAACACCGGGCGAAAACGGAATTCTTCAGGCATACTGGGACGCAATCGGACAGAAATATACGGGATGTGATTTTTATCAGAGCGCTTTAACATTCAATAAAAAAGATACTTTAGCGGTACTTTCAAAATACGGAATTCCTTCTGCGAAGAGTGTTTATTTAAGAAAAGGAGAAGAAATTAAGGTTGATGAAATTATAGAAACTCTTGGTTTGCCTGTTTTTGTGAAACCCAATCAGTCGGGATCCTCTTTGGGGATTTCTAAAGTAAAAGAAAAGGCTGAATTCCTTGCTGCCACTGAAATTGCTTTCAAAGAAGATGATGAAATATTAATTGAAAGTTTTCTTGACGGAATGGAAGTTTCCGTAGGAGTAATCGATTATAAAGGAGAAACAATTGTTCTGGGAATTACAGAAATCGTTCCTACCAACGAATTTTTCGATTATGAAGCCAAATACGAAGGTGCTTCTGAGGAAATTACGCCTGCAAGGATTGACGATGAAACAAGAATCCGCGTAGAAGAAATTGCAAAAAGAGCATATAATTCTCTTGGGATGAGTGGTTTCTCAAGAAGTGAGTATATTCTGATGGACGGAATTCCTTATATGCTGGAAATGAATACGAATCCGGGATTTTCTCCTGCAAGTATTCTTCCGCAGCAGGCAAAAATCTACGGAATTTCTATTACAGATCTCTGCGGAAACGAGGTTGAAAAAGCATTACAAAAAAATTAAAAGGCTGAAAGATGAAGGATAGAAGCCGGCAGTTTATCTCTCTATATTTCTCACCTCATCATTCATAATTTATAACTATAATTTATCACGCATGAAAATTGCTGTTTTTCCGGGGTCATTTGATCCCATTACTTTAGGACATTACGATATCATTGAGAGAGCGGCGCCGCTTTTTGATAAACTGATTATTGCTATCGGGCAGAATTCCCAGAAAAAATATATGTTTCCGCTGGAGAAAAGAATGGAATTCATCCAAAACTCAGTTGCGGAATTCCCAAACGTGGAAGTAGATTATTTTGAAGGTTTAACCGTTGATTACTGCTTTGAAAAAAACGCACAGTACATCATAAGAGGTTTGAGAAATCCTGCCGATTTTGAGTTTGAAAAAGCAATTGCCCACACCAACAGAACTTTAGCGCATAAAAAACTGGAAACGGTATTTTTATTAACGTCTTCAGGAAAATCTTTTATCAGCAGCAGCATTGTAAGAGAAATCATCAATCACGGCGGAGAATATGAGCTTTTGGTTCCGGATTCGGTGAGAGTAGAGAAAAAATAGAATAATTGATAAATGATGATTGATCATTGATTTTTCATTCATCAATAATCATTTATCATTCATAAAACATGCACGAACAGTTCAATTTTGCCATAGAAGTCTTGGGAACGATATCATTTTCGATGTCGGGAAGTTTTGCGGCAATGCAGAAACGTCTCGATCCTTTCGGTGTTCTGATTATTGCTTTTGTAACTTCTGTCGGCGGGGGAACTGTGAGAGATCTTCTGCTTGATATTCCGGTTTTCTGGATGCATGATCTTCTTACATGCGCATTGATTATCCTGACCAGTATTTTTACTATGATTTTTAAATCTTTTGAAAAAAATTTCAGGGTAACTTTATTTATTTTTGACAGTTTCGGACTGGGATTGTTTACGATTATTGGCGTTCAGAAGGGGTTAAATGCAGATATTCATCCATTAATCTGTATCGGATTGGGAACAATTACAGGTTGTTTCGGTGGAATTATCAGGGATATATTGCTCAACAGAATTCCTTTAATTTTCAGGAAAGAAATTTATGCAACCGCTTGTATTGTGGGAGGTTCAGCTTTTTTACTGCTGACAAAATTTACGACTTTAACGTATACTATCGTTCAGATTTTCACCATTCTATTAATTGTTTCCATAAGAACTTTAGCCGTGAAATATCATTGGCAAATCCCGAAATTTTACGGGTATGAGAATAACTCTGAGATGTAACTGCCGATTTATTTGGCTGAAGCCGTCAACTTTGCACCCATAAGCCGGGCTAAATCCCGTCCCTATTGATAACAAAAAAGCACCTAAAAAATTTAGATGCTTTTATTTTTGATCAGGTTATTCATTAAAAGAATTTCCCTCTGTTTCTCATATTCGGGTTATGCATATGTTTCTGCATCGTTGGCATTTTCAATTGCTCCTTCATCATTTTGATCTGGTCGGTCATCATTCCTGCACTGTCTAATCGTTTTGCTTCGTCCAGAAGTTTTTGTCCTTCCTGTTTTCTTCCTTTAGAAATTGCTGCTGCAGCAAGATTTAAAGTTGCCATAGCTCTGTCATGCTTCATGTTAAGACCATACTCCAAAGCTTTTTTCATGAAAGGTTCCACTTTTGTAGGATGATCCTGAGCTTGTGTTAATCCCATTAAATAGTGGAAATATCCATACTGCGTTTTATGAAGTTGTTTTTTGTAATCTGTGATATTTTTAAGCCACTCTCCTGCTTTTTCCATATTCTGCTTTCTCAACTGCCAGAAAGCCAAAAGAATATATTCATTTTTAAAGAAAAGCAGAATAGGTGCTGCAGCCAAAAGGAACACAACGATTCCCCAGCCTAAGTTTCTCGTAAAGAACATCATATACAGTCCTAAAAGAATAAGAACCGCTGCAACTGCAATTTTTATATATTTATTCATTATTAAATTTTAGAAGTGCAAAGATAAGAAATTTAAGATTCAAAGTTTAAGGTTCAGCGTCTAAAGTTTTGTATTAAATCCTGAACTGAGAACTTTAAACATTAAATTCTTTCAAACGTTTGAAAACAGAAATCATACTGATTTTTTTCGTCTTTCTCATGGCAGATTTCGTCTGTTTTTTTCCAGATCTTCGGATCGATTTTTGGAAAAAAAGTATCGGCTTGAAGATCAGCTTTTACCAAAGTTACTTCCAGTTTATCAACAATATCCATCGTCTGTTCATAAATTTTTCCGCCTCCGATGATGAAAACTTCTTCATCTATCTTTTTAGCAAATTTTACGGCTTCTTTAATGCTTCCGACGATTAAAATCCCTTCTTCGAACCAGTCGGTTTTTCTGGACACAACAATATTGGTACGATTGGGAAGCGGTTTCCCGATACTTTCATATGTCTTTCTTCCCATGATCACCGGATGCCCCGAAGTGATTTCTTTAAAGTGTTTCAGATCTTTAGGAAGATGCCAAAGCAACTGATTTTCAAAACCAATTTCGTTCTTCTCTCCCATTGCCACCACAATTGTTGTCATTCAAATAAATTTTTACAAAATTAGCACATAATTTGTATATTTGGTTAGCACAAAACATATTAAAAAAATTCAAACTATGAAAAATAAAGGTTGTCTGAGCGCAGGAACTATTGGTATCGCTCTTCTTATTATTGTCGCAGTTATTTTCTTCTGGGGCAAAAACGGCTACAACAGCTTTGTAGACAAAGAACAGACGGTTAATGCAAAATGGTCTAACGTAGAAACTGTTTATCAGAAAAGAGCAAATCTTATCCCGAATCTCGAAAGAACGGTAAAATCTTATTCCAAATTCGAGCAGGAAACCTTAACGAAAGTTGTTGAGGCACGTTCTAAAGCAACTTCCATTAACATTGATCCTACCAATATGACCGAGCAGGATGTTGCCAGATTTCAGGCTGCACAGGGAGAATTATCCGGAGCTTTAAGCAGATTGATGGCTGTAGTAGAATCTTATCCTAATTTAAAAGCAGATCAGCAATACATTAATTTCCAGAGAGAGTATATCGCGATAGAAAACAGCATCAGAACAGAAACTGTTTATTATAATGATGCCGCAAAAGATTATAATGTATCAATAAAGCAATTCCCTAATAATATTCTGGCGAATTTCACCAACTTTAAAGAAAAACCTTTGTTCAAAGCGGAAGCAGGAGCAGAAAAGGCACCTGAAGTATTCTCAGAATAATGGCAACCAATTTCTTAACAAATCAGCAGATAGCTTCCCTCGTGGAAGCTATTCAGTCAGCAGAAGAGCATTCTACCGGCGAGATCAGGGTGCATATCGATTCCAATACGGATGAAGACAATGCAAAAATTGCTTTCAAAGTTTTTGAAGAATTGTGCCTGAACAAAACCAAAGAAAGAAATGCGGTGCTTTTTCATGTCAATTTTGAACAGAAATATCTTACCATCATCGGAGATACCGGAATTCATGCAAAAGTAAGCCAGTCTTACTGGGATCATCTGCACGACTATATTACGTCTGAATTTGCCAAAGGAAATTATTATCAGGCTTTAAAAAGCGGAATTCTGGAAACCGGACTGGAACTAAAAAAATATTTTCCTGTAACGGGAGAAAACCACAACGAACTTCCTAATGAAATTACGTTCTCTTAAAATAGTTTTTTCATTTTTACTGGTATGCTTTTACACTTTTGTATCAGCACAATATACCATTCCTCCAAAACCAGACGTTCTGTATCCTGTTTATGACGATGCCAATCTTCTGAAGAAGGAGGAAAAAGATGCGCTTAATAAAAAACTGATCGCATTTGCAGATTCTACCTCTACAGAGATTGAAGTTGTTATTATTCCTTCCACAAAAGGAGAAGACATTAATTTTCTGGCAACCATGTTTGGCGAAAAATGGGGGATCGGAAAAAAAGATGTCGATAACGGGATTGTTTTTCTTATTGCAACCGAAGACCACACCATGTCTATCCAGCAGGGAAGAGCCGTGGAACAATATCTTACTGCATCTGTTGCAGGACAGATATTGGACTATATTGTAACTCCTCATTTTAAGCAAGGCGAATGGTACGAAGGCATTAATGGCGGGACATCGGCAATTATGGAAGCGGTTCAGGGGAAATTTAAACCTTTGAACAACCGTGAAAGCGGAAATGGAGACGGAAGTATTTTTAAAATTATCATCATTGCATTTGTTATCTTCATTATTATTGCCATCCTATTCGGAAACAAAGGAGGAGGAAAAGGCGGCGGAAATTATGACGACGACGATGTGATCCTTTCCAGAAGAGGTCGCAGAAATTATCCGGGTGGATTTTTCCCTTTTCCGGGCAGCTTTGGCGGCGGAGGATTTGGTGGTGGAAGTTCCGGCGGCGGAGGCGGCGGTTTTGGAGGCTTCGGCGGAGGCGGAAGTTTCGGAGGCGGTGGTGCTTCCGGAGGATGGTAGAATTTTATTCCTGCTTTAAATTTACTCAGTTTTTAAATTGAAATAAACACATACAATAAATAATCGGTCATTTTTTGATCGATTTTTTTTATTATCAGCTTTATAAAATGTTAATACGTTAAAAATCAAAATCATTTATTCCATTTATATCATTAAAAACATCCTTTTTACTATTAAAAAATTATTAAACTGCTACAAAACCCTCCTTTACTTCAAAAATTTTTCATTATATTTACGTAAAACAGGTTTATGAAGAAGACGTTGGTAGTTTTTGCGCATCCTTATTTAGAGCACTCAAACTCGAATGCAGAGCTCATTAATTTCTATGTTCGTCATCAGCATTTTACGCTTCGGGATATTTACGAAGAGTATCCTAATTTTCATATCGCCGCTTTCAGGGAAAGAAAAAGAATAAAAAATTATGACCGCTTTATTTTCCAGTTTCCGCTCATCTGGTTCGGAATGCCGCCTTTGTTAAAACTCTGGATCGATGAGGTTTTCGACCGCGACTGGCTTAAAGAAGATCATCACAATCCTTTGGAGGGAAAAGAGGTTTACATTCTGGTAACCACCGGCGGAAAAGAAAGATCGTTCAGCAAGGAAGGAACCTATCAGTTTACCGTAGAGGAACTGATCAGTGGACTTATAGTCTCTCTGAATGTTTTTAAAGCCAACATTAAAAATATAAAAATCGTTTACGAAGCCAACAAGCTTTCAAAAAAAGAAATTATCGTACACAAACAGCAGTTTGTAGAACTTCTCAACCAATAAAAATTTATGGAAACAAGCTTAGCAATGAACACTCTTATTTTCTTAGGCGTAGCCATCATTATGGTTCCGCTGGCAAGAAAATTCGGGCTGAGTTCTGTCATCGGGTATATTGCAGGCGGAATTATTATTGGCCCTTATGTTTTAAAATTAACCGGAAAAGATGTTAACGACATTATGCACGCCAGTGAATTTGGAGTTATCATGCTTTTGTTTTTAGTAGGTCTGGAGCTGGAACCCCGAAAATTCTGGGATATGCGGAAGAAGATTGTCGGACTCGGCTTAACGCAGATGCTTTTAACGATTTCCCTCCTATTTCTCGTATTTATCTGGGCAGGCTGGAAGATTGATAAAGCCATAGCCGTTGCCATGTGTTTTGCGTTATCATCTACAGCAATTGTGCTGCAGACTTTACAGGAAAAAAACAACTTAAAAACATTAGCTGGAGAAGCATCTTTTTCCACTTTGCTGTTTCAGGATATTGCGGTGATTCCAATTTTAGCAATCCTTCCGCTAATTGCCAATTACAAATCCAGACATCACGATAACGAAATTCAGGTGCTCATACAGACTCTTCCGGAATGGATGCAGTTTGCGACCGTTATTTTGGGAGTGGTTATTTTAATTTTACTGGGGCGGTATGTTTTTGTTCCTTTTTTAAGATATGTCTCGAAATCCGGAATGTCGGAGCTTTTAACGGCCTCTTCCCTATTTTTGGTTATCGGAGTTTCCGAACTTATGGTTGCTATTGGTTTGTCTCCCGCTTTAGGAGCTTTCCTTGCAGGAGTCATGTTAGCCAACAGCGAATTCCGCCACGAACTGGAAGCACAGATTGATCCCTTCAAAGGATTATTGCTTGCCGTATTTTTTGTAAGTGTGGGTTCCACAATGAATTTTAATATCATTCAGAAAGATCCTACCTTTATTTTCACCACCGTGTTTGCGGTTTTAGCCATAAAATTTATTGTTTTATTTCTTATTGGGAAGTTTTTCAAAATAGATACTCCACAAAGTCTGTTTTATGCTTTTGCGCTTTCGCAGGTGGGAGAATTTGCTTTTGTCCTCATTAATTATGCTTCAAGTCTTTATCTTCTGCCTTCTGAACTCAATGCGCAGATGATGGCTGTAACGGCAATTACCATGTGCATCACGCCGTTTCTATTAATTATTAATGATAAACTTATTACTCCGAGATTCATAAAAGAAGTTCCTGATCCCGATAATGATTTTAATATTCTGGACGGTAATATTCAGCAAAAGAAAATCATCATCGTAGGATTCGGACATTTTGGAAGTACAGTCGGAAGACTTTTAAAAGCGAATAAAATTCCGGCAACGGTTTTAGACCGGGATTCTGACCGTGTAAAATTATTGAGAAGTTACGGTTTTAAGGTGTATTATGGCGATGCTACCAAAATTCCCACATTACGGGCAGCAGGAATTGAGGATGCCGAAATTCTGGTGCTGTGTCTTGATGATCCCGATGACAATAAATTTGTCGCCGATATTGTAAGAGAAAATTATCCACAGGTAAAAATCTTTGTGCGTGCCAAAAACAGAATAGATTCTTATGAATATTTAAACAGCGGAATTCATAATATCTACCGCGAAACTCTGGGAACCGCAGTAGATATGGCAGTTGATGTTCTTCATGCAACCGGAATGCGGAAATACGCAGCAAGACGTCTCGGACAGAGATTTATGACTATTGACAAAGCTTCCATCCGAAAGTTAGCCAAATCGGATCATGATGACGAAATTCATCTTTTTACCACAAAAGAAATCCTCCTGCGAGAGGAGGAATTACTGGCGTATGATAATCTTAATTTTGATAATCAGCAATGGGAAGATTCTTCTAATGATGAAGAGGATGAAGATGAAAATTAATAGCTTACATTTGGTTTAAATAAACTAATCAGTGATCATTTTAACGCTATCTCCACAAAGATTTTTATCTCAAACGTTTAATTTTCCGTTCGCAATGGCATTTCACTCAGCAAAGCATTACTGAATAGTCACGCTTCCGCCACTGCTTTCGTTTTTGGTAATATTGGTAACGTTTCCTTTTTTATACACATTCACGCTTCCGCCGGAAGATGCTTCTGCATTAATGGAAGAAGAAGCACTGATGTCTACGCTCGCTCCGCTGGATGAATCTGTTTTCAGATTCTGAACTATAACATCTTTGGCAGAAACACTGCTTCCTGATGAAGCACTGATCTCCGCATTTTTAGCTTTACCGGAAAGATCCAGACTTGCAGCAGATGAAGCATCTACATCAAGATCTACCGCCCAGATTTTTCCGTCGAAATTTCCGCTGCTGTCTATGGAAATAGTAAATTTATTCGCCTCAAGATCTCCGGAAACAGCTCCTGAACTGGAAACCTCAATCTCCATTTTATCCTGTACAAATTTATCCTTCACTTTTATGCTTGCCGCAGAATTGGCATTTAATTTTGAAAAATCTTTTGTGTAAATTCTTGCAGAAACATTATGGGAATCCATCACACGGATTCCTGATTTATAATGAATATGAAGTTCTCCTCCACTGTTGTCTACCAGAACCTCATCGATAATATTTTTCGGAGCAGAAATTACTACCTTTTCAAAATCTGCTTTTATCACTTCAGCTTCGATCGCCTGTGAAACTTCGATTTCATCAAAATCACCCGTCACTTCTTTATGGCTCATCGGTCCGTTGTCTTTCGTTACTACTTTTTCCACCCAGCTTTTCTGTTCGTTTCCATTATGATGTCGGTCATTTTTATCGCAAGAAGCCAGAAGTGCTATCGCTGAAAAAAGAAAAATAGTCTGTGATCTCATGTTTATTATTTTATGAATTAAGTTTTAAGTATCTTTATACCTTATTAACAACTAATTTATGAAAAATATTACATCGGTATTATTAATTTCTGCATTAGCATTCAACCAATCATGTACAACAATGAAAAAAACCGATAGCCAACAGGAAGTTCCAGCTCCGGACGCATCGCTTTCATCGAATCCTTTCATGAAAAAAAGCAAACTTCAGTATGAAGCTCCTGAATTTGACAAAATTAAAAATGAACATTTTAAACCCGCTTTTGATTTCGGTCTGAAACAGCATGACGCTGAAATTTTAAAAATCGCCAACAATTCTGAAGCACCAACGTTTGAAAACACCATCGTAGCTCTGGAAAAAAGCGGTGAAGTTCTGAAAAGAGCTCAAATCATATTTTCAAATCTTACGAGTGCCAATACAAATCCTACGTTACAGGCACTTGATGAAGAATATGCTCCAATCTTTGCAGCCCATTCTGATAAAATGTATCTGAATGAAAATCTTTACAAAAGAATAAAAGCGATTTCTGAGAATGGTTTAGACTCTGAAAGCAAAAGGTTATTACAATATTACAAACAGAATTTCGAAATTGCAGGAGCCAATCTTTCTTCTGCGGATAAAGAAAAACTAAAGCAGATCAATCAGGAACTGGCTTCATTGTCGACGCAATATTCCAACAAATTGCTTGAAGCGAGAAAGCAGGGAGGCGTTTTCTTTACAGATGTGAAGGAACTGGACGGACTTTCCGCCGATGAAATTGCTGCGGCAGCTTCTGATGCCAAAAATGCAGGAAAACCGGGACAGTATCTTTTAGCATTACAAAACACTACACAACAACCTCTTTTACAGAATCTTAAAAACAGAGCAACAAGAGAAAAACTCTTCAAAGCATCATGGACAAGAGCTGAAAAAGGGGATGGAAATGATACAAGGGAAACCATTGAAAAATTAGCGAAATTAAGACTGAAAAAAGCTCAGGTTTTAGGTAAAAAAAGTTTCGCAGAATGGAAATTGCAGGATCAGATGGCAAAAACGCCGGAAGCTGCAACAAAATTAATGAACCAGATTGCGACTCCTGCCGTAGAAACAGCAAGACGCGAGGCAAAAGATATTCAGGATCTGATCGATCAGCAGAAAGGAGGTTTCAAAGTTGAACCATGGGACTGGAATTTTTATGCTGAACAGGTAAGAAAGGCAAAATTTGATCTTGATGAAAGCGAAATCAAGCCTTATTTTGAAATTACAACCGTTTTGGAAAAAGGAGTATTCTTCGCTGCTGAAAAATTCTACGGATTAACTTTCAAAAAGAGAACGGATCTTCCGGTTTATCATCCTGATGTGGTAACGTATGAAGTTTTCGATCATGACGGAAAATCCATTGCCATTTATTATCTGGATTTCTACACGAGGGATTCTAAAAACGGAGGAGCTTGGATGAGCAATTTCGTAGAGCAGTCTTATTTATTGGGAACAAAACCTGTGATTGTAAACTGCTACAATTATCAGAAACCGGCTCCGGGAAAACCTTCTTTAATAAGTTATGATGATGTTTCCACTATTTTCCATGAATTCGGACATTCTATTCACGGGATGTTTGCCAGTCAGAAATACCCTTCCCTTTCCGGAACCAATGTACCGAGAGATTTCGTGGAATTCCCTTCACAGATTAACGAACACTGGGCTTTAGATCCTGTTGTTTTAAAGAACTACGCTTTACATTACGAAACAAAACAGCCCATTCCGCAAACTTTGGTTGATAAAATTAAAAAAGCAGCAACTTTCAATCAGGGATATATGACCACGGAACTGGTTTCTGCGGCTGAATTAGATATGGATTGGCATACAGTAACCAATGAAAGCCTGTTAATTCCCGTTTTAGATTTTGAAAAAGAATCTTTAGCAAAGCACGGATTTACTTTGGCAACGGTTCCTCCAAGATATCATACGCCTTATTTTGCACACATTTGGGGCGGTGGTTATTCTGCAGGATACTATGCTTATTTATGGTCTGAAACTCTGGATAACGATGCATGGGAATGGATTTCTAAAAACGGTGGTTTGACAAGAGAAAACGGAGACCGTTTCAGAAAATACATTCTGTCTGTAGGAAATTCTGTTGACTTGAATCAGGCATTCAGAGATTTTACAGGACACGATCCGGATATTAAGCCTTTATTGAGAAACAGAGGTTTTATTAAATAAATTTTTAAAAGCATTCAATTTTTGGATGCTTTTTTTTGATTTAAACACTAATAACACAAATGTTTTTCACTAATAACACAATTAAATATTTCGCGGATTTCGCAAATGACTCAGATTTTAAAATTATAAAAGATAAAAGTCTGTAAAAATTCGTGAATTCGTGGCAGGCAAAAAAACTAATAATTCATGTACATTTGTATTTAAAATTTAGGAAAAATGAATTGTCCCTGCTGTTCCGGAAAGACTTACGAAGAATGCTGTAAACCTTATCATACAAAAGAAAAATTTGCTCCGACTGCAGAAGCCTTGATGCGTTCAAGATTTTCGGCGTTTGCGATTCCGAACGGAAAATATTTGATGGAAACCACTTCGCCGAGTAAAAGGCAGTTTCACAATACGAAAGATTTACAGGAATGGGGAGAAATTAATAAGTGGACAAAACTGGAAATTGTAAATAAGCCTTCTATGAATAAAGTGGAATTCAAAGCTTTTTATACCGATGAAAACGGAGAAAACCATGTTCATCACGAATTATCTACTTTTAAAATGATCCAGAACCGCTGGTTTTATGTGAGCGGTGAATTTCTTGATTAGATTAAAAAATTTCCCACTAATTTCACAGATTATTGATTCTCAAAATGAAAAATTTTTATGATTACCCGCTATTAAACATACTGTTTTTTAACGCAAAGGACTCGCAAAGATTCTTTATATACTAACTGTTTTTAAGTTCGCAAAGGCGTTTCACTCAGCAAAGAACTCAAAGCTTTTTCCAATTATGACAAATTACGGATAATCATAAAAATCTTTGATTTTCAGCTTAGGTTTTCTAAAATATTTCCAAGGATTTGAACTGAAAACTTATGTGTAAAAAAAATGTCCGGCATTTCTGCCGGACATTTATATTTTATTGAGAAAACTCTTAGTGCGCTTCGTTTCCGTCTACTCCGTGAGCGTGACCGTGAGACAACTCTTCTTCCGTTGCAGGACGTGTGTTTAAGATTTCAACTTGGAAATCTAACGTTTTCCCAGCCATCGGGTGATTAAGATCTGCTACTACAGCTTCCGGAGTTACCTCAACCACAATTGCCTGAAAGTTATTTCCCTGATTGTCGGACAATGGTAAAATTGCTCCTACAGGTGGAATTCCTGCTTCCTGGAACATATCGATCGGCAACTGAGCAATTGCATCAGGCTGTCTTTCACCATACGCTTCTTCAGGCTTAATCGTAAAATCAGCTTTATCTCCAGCCTGTAAGCCGTGGATATTCTGTTCAAATTTTGGAATCATCATTCCTACTCCATACAAAAATGTAAGTGGATTTTCTGCTGTTGTTTCTTCTACAAGAATTTTACTTCCATCCGGCTCAATAGTATGTAGGATATACTTTACAGCTACAACGTGATTGTTTTCGATTGTCATATTTTATTCTTTTTTCGTGATTGTTTTCACGATTAACGGCACAAAGATACTGTTTTTGAAATCATTGACCGAAGAAATATCTATCTGTCTTTTTTTCTTTCGCTGCGTTTTTTTTCTCTCTGTACAAAAAGGTATAAACTTTCCACTTTGGCTCTTGCCCAGTCGGTTTTTCTTAAAAATTTCAGAGAAGAATTAATACTGGGATTGTCTGTAAAACATCGGATATTGATCTGTTCACCAAGTTTTTCAAAACCGTTATAATATTCTACCAGTTCTTCAAGAATGGCATCTAGTCTTTTTCCGTGAAGAGGATCTTTAGATTGTTGTTCCATGCTGTAAAATTAAAATGTTTTATCTGACTTGCCGAGTAAAATTGTTTAAACTCTTAATCTTTAGTATTTTTGATGAAGGTATTTCTTACCTACAAAAATTACTCATTCTCAGAATACATATGAGCAAAAATAACGAAACCAACAGGAAAAAGAATAAAAAACTGATCGATCAGAAAAAACGCAAAGCACAAAATGCAGAAACGGAAAGAAAAGCACGTCTAAAACAGATTCGGGAAGATTTTAAAGCAAGAGAAGACAACAATACATTATGAAAATCCTTCACACCGCCGACTGGCATTTAGGAAAACGACTGGACCGATTTTCCCGGCTTGAAGAACAGACTCTGGTCATGGACGAAATTATTCAGATTGCTGATGAACAGCATGTGGATTTAATCCTGATTGCCGGTGATCTTTTTGATAATTTCAATCCCAGTGTAGAAGCTGTGGAACTGTTCTACAAAACATTAAAACGTTTATCCTTAAACGGGAAACGTCCCGTTATTGTAATTGCAGGCAATCACGACTCTCCCAACCTGATCAATGCGCCGGATCCTTTGGCTTGTGAATGCGGAATTATTCTCATCGGTCATCCAAAAGCAAAAATTTCCCCTTTCGAAACAGAATTTTTCTACATTTCTAGTTCTGAAGAAGGTTTTCTCGAAATCAAATTTAAAGATTCCGAAATTCCCGTTCGTATTTTGCATACACCATATGCCAACGAAATTCGTTTAAAAGAATATTTTGGTGAAAATAAAGAAGAAGAAATCAACAAAGTTTTAGCCGAAAACTGGAAAAATCTTGCCGACGAATTTTGTGACGAAAATGGCATCAATATTCTGACCGCCCATTTATATATGAATAAAAAGGGTGGTGAAATTCTGGAAGAACCGGAAGGAGAAAAACCTATTAAAATTGGGAATGCAGACCTTATTTTTTCAGATATCATTCCGGATCAGATTCAATATACGGCTTTGGGACATCTGCATGCTTTTCAGAATATCGGAACTCCGGAAAAACCTGTGATATATTCTTCGTCTCCACTTTGTTACAGCTTCAGTGAAGCCGGACAGAAAAAATACATCTCTGTTATTGATGCAGAACCCGGAAAAAATGTTTCTTGTGAAAAAATTCAATTACAGAACGGAAGAATTTTAGCCCGAAAAACATTCGATTCCGTAGAAAAAGCTGTTCATTGGCTTATTGAAAATCCAAATACTTTCGTTGAACTGACACTGGAAAGCGAAACGTTTCTGACTGCCGATGAAAGGAAGCTTCTTTATCAATCTCATAACGGAATTGTCTATTTAATTCCAAGAATTAATAATCAAAATATTAATGAAAATACTATTCAGGAGATTAATTTAAACCAAAATATAGAATCGCTTTTTCAGGATTATTTTAAATCGAAAAACGGCGGACAGAAAGCCAATGACGACCTGATGAATTTGTTTAACGAAATTTTAAATGCTTAAGCCATGATCCCTGTTCAGCTAACTCTTGAAGGACTTTACTCTTATCAGCAACGTCAGATTATTGATTTTAAAAATCTTACCGATGCCGGATTATTCGGAATCTTCGGTTCTGTAGGTTCCGGAAAATCATCTGTTCTTGAAGCCATCTCTTTTGCACTTTACGGCGAAACAGAACGTCTGAACATGCGTGATAAAAGAGCTTATAATATGATGAATTTAAAATCGAACGCTTCTTACATTGAGTTTGATTTTTTAAATTATGAAAATAAACTTTTCCGCGCTGCCAGAGATTTTAAACGGAACTCTAAAAAATTTGACGATGTAAAACCGAGCTCAGTCACTTTTTATGAAAATGTAGACAATAAATGGATTCCTTTAGAGCACTCCAACGCAGAGCAGATTATAGGTCTAAGTTATTCGAATTTTAAAAGAACGATCATTATTCCGCAAGGTCAGTTTAAAGAATTTCTGGAACTGGGCGCTGCAGAAAGAACGAATATGATGAAGGAAATCTTCGGGCTTCAGCGTTACGATCTGCAAAATAATGTTGCTTCTCTCAATATAAAAAACAGATCCGAGCTGGATCAGTTGAACGGACAACTGAAAGGTTTTGAGGAAATTAATGAAGAAATAATTTTACTGCAAAAAGAAAATTTAAAAACCGAACAGCAAAAACTTCAGGAAGCTAAAGAAAATTTTCAGAAAATTAATGAAAGTTATCAACAGCTTAAAAGTCTGAAAGCTGATTTTGAAAATCTACAACAGAAAAAAGAAAACTTAAACACGCTATCCAATCAAAAAGCCGAAATTGATCTTTTGGAAGCCCAGACGGATTTGTATGACCGTATTTCCAGAATTTTTAATCCTCTACTTTCTGAAAAAGAAAAACTTTCCAAAGAAATTTCAGGAAAGCAGTCTGAAGCAGAACAGCAGAACAAAATTGTTCAGGAAACAGCATTAGAATTTAATACTGTAAAAGAACACATTTCTAGTCTTCAGCCAAAGTTTGAGACCTTAGAACAATCTAAAATTCAGGAAAATGATTTAAATCTCATTCTACAGATTCTGAAATATTCGGATGAAGTTAAAAACCTTAAAGAAAGAACACAAAAAGGATCGAAAGAAGTAAATGAAGTTGAAGAAAAAAGAAAAAATATTCAGCAGAATATTGATCAGCTTTCTCTGGAAATAGAAAAACTGAAAACAAAAAAACTTGATTCTACTCTACTTTTAAATATCGGAAACTGGTTTATTCAGCAGAAAAACTTCAGAAAAGCGCAGAAAGATCAAACCGAAAAAATTCAGAAACAGGAATTACAGATTCAGCAAATTTCAGAAGAATTAAAAGCTTTTCCTGAAAACTTTAAAGAAGATTTTAGAGCCCAAAAAGAAACTTTAGAAGCTCAGAAGAAGGAATTTTCACACAAATTAGATCATTTAAAAATTCAGCAGGAACTTGCCAGATTTTCCAGCGAAATTCATCACGGCGAAGCCTGTCCGCTTTGTGGATCTTCTGAACATCCGAATATTGTAGAGTTTCATGATGTAAATACAGAATTAGAGGAAGTTCAGCAGAAAATTCAATCTGCAGATCAGGAATTAGTCGGTCTTCAGAAGCAGGAAAATGAGGCTGATAAAATTCTGGAAAGAAAAAGCATATTTGAAAATCAACTGAAAATTGAGCAGGAAACTTTTTCGAGAATTCAAAATGATCTTGAAAACCACCTGGAAAATTTTACCTGGACTGAATTCAATCCTGAAAATGAGGCTGAATTTGAGCAGAAACGTTCGCAATCTTTAGAAACGGAAAAGCAGATCGAGCAGATTAATCAAAACATATCTGTACAGAGAGCATCTTTGGCGAAAGAACTGGAAAATCTGGAAAAATATCAAAAGGCGCTGGAAAATTTTAAAATTCAGGAAGCGAAAAAAGAAGAGCAGATTAATACCAACCGTTCTAATTTAAAAATATTGATCTGGGAGAATTATCATCAGAAATCATCCGGAGAAGTTGAAGATATTTATGAAAAACTTTCACAGTCCAATATTGAAACGGAGAAAAATTATCAGGAATTAATCCAAAAAGAGAAAGAAATTTCACCCAAACTGGCGGAACAAAAAACCATTTTAAGCCAACTGGAAAAACAGATTTCAGAATTAAAATCTGAAATTGCATCTAATCTGGAAACTATTGAGAAAGCTTTGTTGGAAAATAATTTCACCGATTTTTCCCAGATTGAAAATATTTTAAAGAAGAAAATCAACGTAAAAGAAGCCAGAGACAAAATTCAAAAATTTAAAATAGATTTTGAAATCTTAAAGAACGGAATCGCAGAATTAGAATTAAAGCTAAAAGATTTTTCTTTTGACAGCGAACTTTTTGCCACACGAGAAAAAGAATTCAGTGAAGCCGAAATTGAATTAAACCAAATCAATAATTCCATTGTAAAATATACGACAGAAATTGTAAGGCTCGAAAAAGAATACCGTAAAAAAGAAGATCTCCTGAAAGAACAATCAAAACTTCAGAAACGTGCCGAAAATCTGAAAGTGATGACCAATTTGTTCAAAGGAGCCGGTTTTGTACAGTATGTTTCGTCGATTTATCTTCGTCAGTTATGCGATCATGCGAATGTAAGATTTCACAGGATGACCCGAAATCAGCTGAGTCTTCAGCTTAACGAAAATAATGATTTCGAGATTATTGATTACCTTAACGAAGGCAGAAGCCGGAGTGTAAAAACCTTATCCGGCGGACAGGCTTTTCAGGTTTCATTAAGTCTTGCTCTTGCTTTGGCAGAAAGTGTGCAGTCCAATGCTCAGTCGGATAAGAACTTCTTTTTTATTGATGAAGGTTTCGGAACTCAGGACTTAGAATCTGTAAATATTGTGTTTGAAACCCTGAATGCTCTTCAAAAAGAAAATAGAATTGTAGGAATTATCTCGCACGTGGAAGAACTGAAAGAAAAAATTCCGGTCGCACTGGAAATCGTGAAAGATGAAGAGCGTGGAAGTCTGATCAAAATTGTTTAATTTATTTTTAGGAATTTTACTGACAATAGATCATTTATTAAAAAAACCTCCGCTGAAATTCAGCGGAGGTTTTGTTTTTAAAGATCTTGGATGAGTGGTTTTACTTCTTTGCCAAACAGCTCGATAGATTTCATCATAAGATCATGCTCCGGAGCTCCCACATCCATGTGTCCGATAAATCTTGTAATGCCGAAAATTTCTTTCAGGTAGGCAATTTTATCTGCCACTTCTTTCGGAGTACCGATGAACAACGCTCCTTCTTTGCTTCTTCCGCCGTCATACTGCATTTTCGTGTAAGGAGCCCAACCTCTGGAAGAACCGATTCTGTCCATCTGCGATTTATAGTTGTGGAAATATCCTTCAATCACTTCCGGATCATCACTTACAAAAGTGTGCGAATGAACGGCGATCTGCATTTTGGAAACATCATGACCTGCTTTTTTATATTCCTGTTTGTAGAATTCAATTAAATTTCTGAATTGTACAGGCATTCCTCCGATGATTGCCACTACTAAAGGCATTCCCAATTCCGCAGCACTTAAAACCGACTGCGGAGTTCCGCCTACTGCTCTCCAGATGGGCAGTTTTCCTTCATTTTTTGCTCTCGGATAAACGGTTTGATTCTGCATCGGTGCACGAAGTTTTCCTTTCCAGGTTACATTTTCCTGAGAATTGATTTTAAGCAGTAAGTCTAATTTTTCATCAAAAAGTTCCTCATAATCGTTTAAAGAATATCCATACAACGGAAACGATTCGATGAAACTTCCTCTTCCGACGAAAATTTCAGCACGACCGTCTGAAATTAAGTCCAGAGTCGAGAAATCTTCATATACTTTTACAGGCTCTGATGAACTTAAAACCGTAACACCACTCGCTAATTTTATATTTTTTGTAATACCTGCCGCTGCAGCCAGAACAATTTCCGGAGAAGAAACCGCATAATCGGGACGGTGATGTTCTCCCATGGCAAAAACATCAATTCCCACCTCATCCATGAATTTTACCTGCTCCAGAATTTCACGAATCTTTACACCTGCATCTTTATATTTTCCTATTGTCTGGTCGAAAGCAAGATCGCCAAACATTCCTATTCCTAATTCCATATTGTTGATTTTATAGTACAAATTTACGGCAACCGAAAATCAGATGCATTGATGTTTGATAAGAATAGATTCTAAATAATTCTAAACAAAAAAATCCAGTCTATATTTACACTGGATTTTACTATTTACTTTTTCAGATTCTGATCAAAATAATCTGTTACTTTCTGCATAAGATGCACTCTGTCTTTTCCGATCACGTTGTGCGGATGTCCCGGATATACAAAATAATCCAACTGAACACCGTTATCAACCGCAGATTTGATGAATTTAACCGAATGCTGCCAAACCACAACATCATCCTGTGCTCCGTGAATCATTAATAATTTTCCTTTCAGATTCTGAACTTTATCCAGAAGATTGGCTGCTGCATATCCTTGCGGATTTTCCTGTGGAGTATCCATGTATCTTTCGCCATACATGATCTCATACATACTCCAGTCGATAACAGGTCCTCCTGCAACGCCCACTTTGAAAACATCCGGCTTACGAAGCATGAAGCTTGTCGTCATAAATCCTCCGAAGCTCCATCCATGAATTCCCATTCTTTCGGAATCTACGTAAGGAAGAGATTTTAAATACTCTACTCCTTTCATCTGGTCGTTCATTTCTGTGGTTCCCAGATTTCTGAAAACTGCCTGCTCGAATTTTAAACCACGGTTAGAAGAACCTCTTCCATCCATCGTGAATATGATGTATCCGTTTTGAGCCATGTATTCGTACCAAAGATTTCCGGATGCCGGGAAAGAATTGGTTACTAATTGTAAATGCGGACCGTTGTATAAATAAACGATCACCGGATATTTTTTATTTTGATCAAAATTGGTCGGAAGAATCATTTTTCCATACAAAATTGTTCCGTCGTCGGCTTTTAAATTGATATTTTTAATTTCCGGACGCTGATAATTTTTCAGGGTATTTTCAGCGGTCAGAAGATTGTTTGTTTTTAAAGTATTCGTATTAATGATGTTGGCAACTCTTGGTGTATCGGCGTTGCTGTATACATCATACAGGAAATTTCCGTCGCTGCTTAACACTCCGGAGTGAACTCCTTCTGCGTTATCCACTCTCTGCATCTTAAAATTTGTCCAGTTGATTCTGTACAAATGCTTTTCCAGAGGAGTTTCTTTGGTGGAGGTGAAATAGATTTCTTTTTTCTTTTCATTGAAACCTAAAATATCCGTTACCAGCCAATCTCCTTTTGTAATCTGTGCAACAAGTCCTTTTTCCAGATTGTAGTGAAATAAATGATTATATCCTGTTCTCTGGCTCTGCCAGATGAAATCTGTATTGGAATTCGGAAAGAACGTTAAAGGATGTTGAGGTTCAACATATTTATCGCTGGTTTCTTCGAATAAAGTTTTCACTAAATTTCCTGTCGAAGCATCATATTGATTCATTTTCAGGTAATTCTGTCCTCTGTTCAGAACGCCTACAAAAATATATTTTGAATCCGGACTCCAGGTAACAGCCGTTAAGTACTGATCCTTTTCTCCTTCAATATTTAAGAAGGTTGTGTTCTGAGTTTTAATATTGAAAACTCCCAGAGTTACCTGATGAGACGTTTTTCCCGCCATCGGATATTTGATATTGTGATTTACAGCAGGAGTTACAGACCAGTCAATAACCGGATAATCTGCAACCATCGTCTGATCCATTCTGTAGAACGCCACACTCTCTGAATTTGGTGCCGGGAAAATTCCGGTATCAATTCCGAATTCGTTTCGGTGAACGTTGGAAGCTCCATTCAGTATATTTTCATCGGTATCATTGGTTACCGCAATGGTTTTTCCGTTTTTGTTAACGAATAAATTATTCTTTACCGTAAATGCAAAAGTCTGGTTATCCCCAAAAATCTTCATATTTTCAGCGTTATTATCCAAAGCAACGGAATTTTTTGTTTTCCAGTCGCTGCCGGATTTTTCTACCCATACCATTTTTCCGCCGGAATTAAAATATCCCTGAGAATTGCTGATGAATTTAATTTGTGGAACTGCTTTGAATTTATTGTTTGTTAAATTCTTATTCAACTGAGATAAAGAAACCAGCGTATCCTGTTTGTTGGTTTTCAGATCTGTGATTAAATATCCGCCTTTTACCGCCTGAATATAAGATTTTCCATCTGCAGACCATGAAAACTGCGAGATGTTTTTAACGGCTAAGTTGGTTCTCATTCCGTTAACTGCCTCCGCCATTGTGTATTTTTGGGTCTGAGCAAATGTACTACCTCCAAAAAACAGCATCCATAAAGATAATTTATATAATTTCATTGTATAAAATTGAATCCCTCAAAAATAAGAAATAAATATCAATGGTTAAGAAGTGTTAAAGCAAAATGAGAGTTTGGTTTTTTGTTGGTTGGTGATGGCAGTTTGCTGTTGTTTATTTTGAATTTATTTGAAGGAATTTTAAATCTTATTAAATGATAAACTGAGATTTCTGTTTTTATTGGAGCCTGCTTCGTTCTTATCACTTGTTAGGATTTTAACGCAAAATACGCAAAGGGATTATTTTAAATGATTTGGCGGATTTTCGTTCGCAACGGCGTTTCACTAAGCAAATGAGCAGTATGTCTTTTGTTCTGTAATACTACTATTAAAAGCATTTTCAAATCTTATTAAATCATAAACTGAGAATTCTGTTTTTATTGGAACCTGCTTCGTTATAAGCATTGGTTAGAATTTTAACGCAAAATACGCAATAGTTTTGTTTAAATGATTATGCAAAATTTTCGATCGCAATGGCACTTCGACAAGCTCAGCATAAACTAAACTTGTCTAAACTTTTTTACCGCAAAAGATGCAAAAGATTGTAACACTTTAGTAGTTTAAGTTTAATACTTAAATGGAAAAAAGAGCACATAAGTTAAAAAAAATCATAGATTTTTTCTCTTTGCAGACTTTTGAAATACTTTGAATAAATCCAATAAAGACTTTTGTGTACGATTTTTTGAGACTGCTTCGTCGCTTCAGAACTACGTTCGCAGACCTTCAGTCTGTTTGCAATGACGGGTAATGAATAACCGGCTTCAATCCTAGCCGTGATTGTAGCATTTGTCTGAGCTCATTTCTTTAGTTTCGGCGCGGCGCCCCCGCGCCGAAACTAAAGAAATAGCGAGTGCGGAAAGCGCGATAAGCTCCTGATTAAGTTGGAGAGTTTTTAAGTTGGGGAGTTGGAGGGTTGGAGGGTTTGAGCGTGTGAGTGTTTAAGAGTTTGAGTGTATGAGAATTTAAAGTTGTTTTGTTTTTCCTTAAAAAATATTTTGGGTTTTATCATTCATTGAAATGACAGGATTATGAAAAATACAGAGAACATCATTTCTTATCCTACGTCAATGATTTGCACTTCTCTTTTGATCTAAATTTGCAGTATAATTAACAACAAAAATATTAATACAATGGCAACAAAATGGAACCTAGACCCTGCTCACAGTGAAATTACTTTTAAAGTAAAACACATGATGATCTCTAATATCAAAGGAAACTTTACAGATTTTACGGCTGAAATTGATGCTGAAGACGATACTTTTGCGAATGCTAAAACAACAGCAACTATTCAGACAGCTTCTATCTCTACGCACAATACAGACAGAGATAACCATTTAAGATCGGCTGAATTCTTTAACGCTGAAGCCAATCCAACGATTACTTTCGAATCTTCTGCTTTGAACAATGAAGTAACAGGAAATTTAACGATTAACGGAATTACAAAGCCTGTAACGCTTGATGTTGATTTCAACGGAATTAATGTTGACCCATGGGGAAATACAAAAGCTGGTTTCTCTTTCGAAGGGAAAATCAACAGAAAAGATTTCGGACTGAACTGGAATGCTGCGCTTGAAGCGGGAGGTGTAATGGTAAGCGAAGAAGTAAAAATCGCCGGAGAATTACAGTTTGTAAAACAAGCATAAAACATAAAAAATCAAGGTAAAAGAGCAAAGGAACGTTATATTACCTTTGCTCTTTTCTGTTTTCGAGAATAAAAGAAATGAACCTCAACGATTTACAAAACATCAGCGAAAATTTTAATAATACCGAGAAAATGCCTGTTCTTTTTCTGGGACACGGTTCGCCGATGAATGCTATTGAAGAAAACCAATTTGTACAGGGCTTTCGAAAAGCTGCCGCTGAAATTCCGAAACCGAACGCTATTCTCTGTATTTCGGCACACTGGTTTACACAGGGAACGAAGGTAACGGCAATGGAAATGCCGAGAACGATTCATGATTTTGGAGGTTTTCCGCAGGCTTTGTTTGATGTACAGTATCCGGCTCCGGGAAATCCTGAACTGGCAAAAGAAACTGTAGAGTTACTGGCTCCGGTTGTGGTGGAAGAAGATCATAATTGGGGACTGGATCATGGAGCATGGTCGGTGATTAAACATATGTATCCGAATGCAGATATTCCTGTTATTCAGATGAGTATTGATTATACAAAATCTCCGCAGTATCATTTTGATTTAGCTAAGAAACTTAATAAGCTACGCGAAAAAGGAATTTTAATTATCGGAAGCGGAAATATTGTTCATAATTTGAGACTGATCGACTGGAAAAACATCAATACCGTCGGCGCCGGCTGGGACTGGGCGATTGAAGCCAGAGAGAAAACCAACAACTGGCTTTTGGACGGAAATTTCCGGAACATCATCGATTACCAGAAGCAGGGAACTTCGCTGCAATATGCAGTTCCTTCTCCTGATCACTATCTTCCTCTGATCTATACTTTAGGACTGAAGGAGAAATCTGAAAGCCTCAGTTTATTTAATGATGAATTAATTGGAGGATCTCTGAGTATGACGAGCGTGAGAATAGGATAAAAAAAACGGAAGATAATTTTTCTTCCGCTTTCTTTTTTATTAAGGGTAATGCTGTTATTACAATCTTTGGATACCAACAACATGAGGTTGTCCGTTAATCGGAGCATAAATTTCTACAATAGCTTCCCAAACTACCTCAGAAGGCGGCATTGAAGCAAGACATTTGTAACGGTAGTTTGTTCCGTTTACCAATTGTGTAGATACCGATTGAGGATTATAGTGTACGCCTACAAATCCTTGCATTGCTTCGTTAAATACTTTTTTATCTTCCGGTGTTAAAGGATGATAAGCTGTCCAGCCTCCTACTAATTCTTTTGTTTCCATGATTAATTATATTTTGTGTTCCTACTCTTTTGGCTTTTCGGATTTCGCCCCGTTTGAATGGTTTCTGGTCTCCAGGATTATTAAGTTTTGTTTGTGATCACACTTCAAAGTTACCACGCTTAAAATAAATATGTTAGCGTAGATTTACTCATTTTTTCATCTAAGTAGAAATACTTAATAGAATGATTCAGGAGAAATAAAAAAAGGAATATTGCTAATTAACAATACTCCTTTTTCTCTATTTTTTCGTTTAATTTTTTACTGAACTGCCTGTAAAACATTGATATTTCCGTATCCGTAATCTGAGTTCGGAGTCGGATAATAGGTTGCAGACTGTCTCATTTTATTAATGACCTGATCTCTCGTCCATGAAGGATTTTTAGCCCAGACCAACGCCGCAATTCCTGCGGTGGAAGCCGTTGCTACGGAAGATCCTCCCACATAATCTGTTTGTCCGTTATAGTAACTCAGTACCGGAATATTGCTTCCCGAAGCTCTTTCCATCTGATAAGTAAAATCGATTTCGCTTCCTGAATGGCAAACATCGCATTTCTGATTTGAAGTATTTTCTTTTACTCCTGTTATCGCTTGTGTTTCAGGCATCCATGCAGGAAAAATTACACCTACGAAATTGGTAAAACTGGTAGAAGTTCCACCTGCGCAGAAAATTAATTTTCCTTTTGAATACGCATATTTTACCCCATCTTCAATTTTTCCGACAGAAAAGATATGTCCCATCGACATTGAAATAATTTTTACACTGTTATTATTTCCCAGTTCTGTAAAGGCAATTTTCACTCCGTTTTGCTCGTGATATCCGTCCAGAACTACATTGGAAGCTGCTCTGTACGTTACCAGATTGGCATTGTAAGCCACACCAACCGGCTGTCCCTGATTGTTTCTAGGCGCTGCTGCTGCAGAAGCCATGCTTGTTCCGTGACCACATTTATCGGCAGAACCGTCGTATCCTGTACTCCATGGCCAGACTGAATCTACATACACTCCATTTTTACTGATGGTTCTTCCTGTAGAAAGTCCGTTATTAAAGCTGCTTCCTAATAAAGACTGCTCCGGAGAAACACCGCTGTCTATCACTCCGATGGTTACTCCTGCTCCGGTGCTATAGCTCCATGCATTAATGATATTGTGTTTCGTAAATGACCAAGGTGCTTTTGCATTAGGAGAAACGGTTGTATAATCCGCAGCATTCAAAGCGGTAGATTCAAATCCGCATCCTGAAGAGCTGCTGCTGGATTTTGCAGTTGCTCCGAATTGTTTTTCATTTTCAAAATAACGGTAATCTGCAGGTTCCAGATACCGGATGTTTTTCATTTTTCTGAGTGCAATCACTGTCTCCTGCTTCTCGATCGCAACATCAATCTGATTTAAATATTGGTCTGAAGACAGTAAAATTCTGTCGGTCTTTCCTTCATATTTTTTAATCAGATCTAAAATTTCGTTTTCAATAGCTTTGTTGTTCGCATCCAGACTTCTGTCGAAAGAAGAACCAAATCCGATGGAAGCAATTTTATTTCCCTGAAAAATTCCGCTCCATAAAAAGTGATCGGAAGATTCATTCCATGAAAATCTGCCTTTTGTTTTGATGGTTTCGTTGATTTTTTCATTGATCTGTTTTGCCGTTAAAGGATCTTTCTGAGTGATTTCTGTACTGGCAACATTGTTTTGAAGGTCGTCTCTGTTACATGAAGTAAAAACAAAGAACAACAATAAAAGGTAAAAAACATTTTTTCTCATATAAATACTATTTGATTGGTAAAACCAAGATATTAATTTACAATGAATTACCGAGCAACAGAATTTAAAAATTTATTATGCTTGAAATAATATTTCAAATTAAGTTACAAAACTTTTTCATAACAGACACTTTTATCAATTCCGATGTACTGTCCATAATTTGGAATTCTGGTGTAACCGCTCTTTTCATAAACGGACAGTGCCTCATTCTGCTCGCGTGAGCTTTCCAGCACTGCTTTTGTATAATTAAATTCTTTTGCCCAGATTTCCAGTTCTTTAACGATGGCTGTTGCTAAACCCTTCTTTCTGAAATCAGGATTGGTGTACATTCTTTTAATTTCAACTGTTTCTTCATCAAATTTTTTAAATGCTCCACAAGCTGCAGGAATTTCATCTATATAAATGACAATACAGTTTTTAATCATATCAATCTTGTTAAACTGATCGTAAAAACCATGATGTTCCCCATTAAGAATGGCTAAATCCGCATCTAAAAGCTTTACTAAATTTTGAAAATCTTTATTGGAAGAATCTGTTCTTTTAATTGTCATGGCAATGGTTTTAGGCTAAATTAAAGATTTTGTTTTTAAATTTTAATACTTTTCCAGTGGCGATGTTTTTTAGACACAAATGACACTCATATTTTCACAATTCAACACAAATATATTTTTTTTAATCTTAAAAAATAAAAAAGACTTCCATTTCCGGAAGCCTTAGTGTTATTTACTTATCTGATGAAGGCATTGGCGGTGGTGGAGATTGTAAATATCCTGAACTTTCTAAGTCAGCATTAACCGTTTGCATTACGCTCATCCCCCAATTTTTACTTTCATTTTGAATTTCAGTTATCATATCAAATGAATTTTGAATGAGTTTTTTACCTACTTCTGTTTTATAAAAAGCGAGTAATTCTTCAATCTCTTTTTCACTAAATCGACTGTCATATATGTTAATCACTTTATTCAAAAGATCATCAATATTAACTTTTCTTTCAATATTCTTCCATGCGCTTTCAGGAACATGATTATATTTTTTCTTATACTCAGCAATAATATTTCTCTCAGCTTCTTTATAAATAGGAAAAGTTCCATTTAAAGAAATCAGCTCTTTAATCTTATCTTGCTTTGTTTGTGAATAAAAATTTATACAAAACAAAATCATTGGAAATAAAATAATTTTTCTCATTTATGTTTAAAAGATTAATTAACTATAAATTTCCTTTCATTTATCAATTCCGCGATTGCAAGCATATCCTGTCCGATCAGTCGGTCATCTTCAAGCTTGGCAACTCTTGAACGGAGAATTGCGAAGTTTTCTTCAATAATCTTTGAACATTTTGCAGGTCTTCGGAATTCTAAACCTTGTGCTGCAAACATAAGTTCAACCGCTAAAATATTGACCAAATTTCCAAGAACCTGATTGAATTTCCTTCCGGAAATACTTCCCATAGAAACATGATCTTCCTGTCCTAAACTCGTCGGAATAGAATCCGCAGAAGCCGGAAAACATAATGTTTTATTTTCCGTAACCAACGCAGCAGAAGTATACTGAGGAATCATAAATCCTGAATTTAAACCCGAACTTTCCGTCAGTAATCTTGGTAAGCCGTATTTTCCTTCCAGTAACAAGTAACTTCTTCTATCTGAAATATTTCCCAGTTCGGCAGCAGCCAAAGTTGCATAATCCAAAGGTAAAGCCATCAATTGTCCGTGGAAATTTCCTCCGGAAATAGATTCTTCCGCGCTTAAAACGATTGGATTATCCGTTACCGAATTCAGTTCCGTTTCTGCCATCATTTTCAGATGTTCGAATGCATTTCTGCTTGCACCGTGAACCTGCGGAACACATCTCATGGAATACGGATCCTGAACACGGTCGCAATATTCGTGTGCTTTAAGATTTTCAGAACTTTTTAAAAATTTAAGCATTCTTGCCGCTACTTTTTTACTTCCTTCAAACGGACGGATCTCATGCAGTTCTTTTTTAAACGGACTTGCAGAACCTCTGTATGCTTCAATACTCATTGCCGCTGTCATGTCTGCAAGATCAAGTAAATATTCAAATTTTTCTAATCCTTTTATGGCATGAGCAAGAATAAACTGCGTTCCGTTGATTAATCCCAATCCTTCTTTCGGTCCTAAAACCAAAGGTTCGAGATTATTTTTTTCTAAAATTTCGGCTGTTTCAAAAATTTCATTCCCAACCCATACTTTTCCCAGCCCCAAAAGCGGTAAAACAAGATGCGCCAAAGGAGCCAAGTCTCCTGAAGCTCCTACAGAACCCTGCTCCGGAACTACCGGAATGATGTCTTTTTCCAGCATTAAGATCAATCTTTCGATAACTTCCAGAGAAACTCCTGAAAAACCTTTTGACAGTGCATGAACTTTCGCTATCATCATAATTTTTGAAAGTTCTTTATCAATTGGTTTTCCTACGCCTACTGCGTGAGAAATAATCAGATTATATTGCAACTGCGCAGTTTCATCCGCCGATATTTTTGTATCGCAAAGAGGTCCGAAACCAGTATTGATTCCATAAACACATCGGTCTGATTCTACAATCTGCTGTACATTTTTCTGGGATTTTAAAATCTGTTCTTTAGCGGCTTTGTTTAATTTAGCTTTATTTGGAGTTTTGCAGATCTCCAAAACATCATGGAAACTGAAAACATCTACACCGTATATCATTCTCAAAATTTTGTCTTAAAATTACGCATTTGGCAACGATTGGAAAAACTAAATTTCAACAGCATATATTTTTCTGAAAATAAGTGAATTAATTTGCTATTTTTACCGCAGAAATATAAAAATTAACATCCCCATGAAACTTAAAACTTTATTGTTTACGCTGTTTTTGGTAAGCACAGCATCTTTCGCACAGAAAGTAAAATACTCCAAAGAAGAAATTAAAAAAATGGAACAGTACCTTTTTAACGAAGGTTTTAATGCTCCCTCTGTAAAAAAAACTTCTACCGTAATATTAAAGGACGGAACAACACACAAAGGTTTCTGCAGCAAAACAGATACGAAAAAAGGTCAGATTTTCGAGGTTACCCTGAAAGACAGCATTTCTAAAAAGCCATCGGTATTTGTTGCCGATAACATCAGCGAAATGTATCTGTATCCGAATGAGGCGGAAAAAGTGGGGAAAGTTTTTAAGTACATGGGCAACATCAGAAACTATCAGACAAAAAAATTAAAAAATTCTACGACCAAAGACCGCATTCATTTTGTAAACCAGACGGTTTCCCTGAAAAATAAGAAAGACGACAAAGAATTCTTAATGCAGGTCATCAATCCGGAATTTGATGATATTATTTCTGTATATCATGATCCGAGAGCAAAAGAAACCGGCGGATTTTCGGTGATGGGTTCTCCACAGTTGGGAGGCGGCGTTACAAAATCCTACTATGTAAAAAAAGGAGACAAAGTAATGTGGCTTCATAAAGATGATTTCGAAGACAATTATGATTTTCTTTTTGGCGACAATCCTGAGTTTATGAAAAAATATCCTAAGAATTCTGTGGAATGGGATTATTTCAGCTTTTTAGTGTATCAGTATACAGAAATGAGCCAAAGCTAAATTTTTAAGTACAAAAGAATAAATCGTTTATAAAGAAACTGTTTAATTAAAATCAATTTTAACAAACATTATAAAGCTGTAGTATTTCTGCGGCTTTTTTTGTGCTTCTAAATTCCGTAGTTTTGTTATATGAATCCTTCTTTAGAATTACAACTCAAAACTTTACCTTCCGAGCCCGGTGTTTATCGTTATTATGACAAAAATGATCAGCTTTTGTATGTAGGAAAGGCTAAAAATCTGAAAAAAAGGGTTCTCTCCTATTTCAACAAAAATCTTTCAGGGTACCGCATCAAAATCATGGTGGGAAAAATCCAGCGACTGGAAACAACGATCGTTAATAGTGAATATGATGCTCTTTTACTGGAAAATAATTTAATTAAGGAACATCAGCCGTTTTATAATGTCATGCTGAAGGATGACAAAACGTATCCATGGATCTGTATTAAAAATGAAGATTTTCCGAGAATTTTTCTTACCCGTACCAAAATTAAAGACGGTTCCGAATATTACGGACCTTACGCAAAAGTGCGTCCTGCAAAGATTCTTCTTGATACGATAAAGCATATTTATAAATTAAGAACCTGCAATCTCAATTTAGCTCCGAGTAAAATTGATGAAGGAAAATACAAAGTCTGTCTGGAATATCACATCAAAAACTGTGAAGGACCCTGCGAAGGACTGGAAAGCAAGGAAGATTATGATGAAAAAATAGATGCCATCCGCGGAATCATCAAAGGAGATTTCCGTAAAGCAAAAGAATATCTGGTGAATCAGATGATGAAATATGCAACCAATCTTCAGTTTGAAAATGCACAGATCATCAAGGAAAGAATTGACGCGCTTGAAGATTATCAGACTAAAAATACGGTGGTGAACCCAAGTATTGATGACGTGGATGTTTTTGGAATGACAAGCGACGAAACAGCGGCTTACGTTAATTTCTTTAAAATAAGGAACGGAAATATTATCCAGAGTTATACCACTGAAATCAAAAAAATCCTTGAGGAAAGCGACGAAGACATTATGGAGCAGGCTTTGGTGGAAATCCGTCAGAAATTCGATTCCCATTCAAAAGAAGTGCTTCTGCCTTTTCATCTCTCTATTGAAATTCCGAATGTAAAACTGATCGTTCCGAAAGTGGGTGATAAAAAAAGAATCGTTGAGCTTTCTGAAAAGAATGCGAAAGAATACCGTCTAGAAAAATTAAAACAGGTTCAGATCGTTGATCCGGAAAGACATACGAACCGAATTATGTCTGAAATGCAGAAATTGCTGAGAATGCCGGTTGAACCACGACACATTGAAGGTTTTGATAACTCCAATATTCAGGGAACGAATCCTGTTTCTGCGTGTGTTGTTTTCAGAGACGGAAAACCAAGCAAAGCCGATTACAGAATTTTTCATCCGAAAACTGTGGAAGGTCCCAATGATTTCGCTACAATGGAGGAAGTGATCTACCGCCGCTACAAAAGAATGCTGGATGAAGGGGAAGATCTGCCTCAATTGATTTTGATTGACGGTGGAAAAGGTCAGTTATCTTCTGCGGTAAAAAGTCTGAGACTGTTAGGATTGTACGGAAAAATTACTATTGTAGGCATTGCGAAACGTCTGGAAGAGATTTTCTTTCCGGAAGATCCTATTCCTTTATATCTTGATAAAAAGTCTGAAACGTTGAAGATTTTGCAGCGTGTAAGAGACGAAGCGCACCGTTTCGGAGTGAAACATCACAGAACCCGAAGAAAAAATTCTACGATAAAATCTGAGCTGGAAGAAATTCCGGGAGTTGGGGAAAAAACAATTGAATTATTGCTTTCAAAATTAAAATCGGTAAAGAGAATCAAGGAATCTAATCTTGAGACATTGGAGGAGATTTTAGGGAAAAGCAAAGCTAAAATAATTTATGATTTTTTCAACGAATAGAGATAAACATAAAATAAATTATAATTAATAAATAATTTTATGAAAATAATTTTTATAATATTTGTTAATTTAAATATTTTTTATAAATTAGATCAGGTTAACGATCACTTAACTCAAAAACTTCTTCATATTTAAATTTACAAAAAAAGTCCTCGTTATGAGGACTTTTGATTTTATGTATTATTGCAATTATTTCTTATAAAATATTTCTTTGCTGTAATCTCCGACGGAAACAGGCATTTCAATCACGATATTTCCATTTTCGTAATAACCTAAAGTGGATTCTCCGTTTTGAAGTTTTACTCTGAAAACATCGCTTTTCGTTGTAGCTTTAAAAGTCGCAAACGGCGAAGAGCTGTTAGAATTCACCAGAATAAACTGAGAATTATCGATCTGGATCTTCTGAAGGTCTGTTTTTCCATTGCTGAATTTCAACGCAGTATTGTCTACAGATGAAGATGAGTTATTGGCAACAGTCTGTGCAGAAGTTGTGGTTACGGCTTCCTGAACTTTTGCCGGAGAAGTTTGCGCTACAGGATTAGCCGGAGAAATAGACACAAAAGTCTGTTTCAGTGCATCCTGATAACCTTCTTTGTATTCCTTAATGTTGGAAGCTCCTTTTGCAGATGAAACCACCTTATCGTTACAGTCTTTAAACTGAACCAAAACTTTGTTTCGTAAAAATCCACTGTCATTGATGATATCTGCCATCAGAACATTACACGGATTACTTTGCGCTTCAGCAGGCCATTGTAACTTATCCGAAGGAATTACTGTATAATTTTTACTTCTTAAAGTTTTTGTAAGCATTTCTCCCAAACCAAAATCTTCTTTAAATGTTGTAAATTTTGAAGGAAGAGCAATATATTTATAATCCGAAACTTTTTGTCCGAAAGCCACTATCGAACAGAATGTTACTACAGCAAGTGCAATTTTTTTCATTTAATTTTAAATTTAATCGTTTCTGAACTGCCCGATATCCAGTTTCAGAGAAAAGAAGTTGGAATAGAAATTAGATCCTCCGATTCCGGAATTGGTAATTGCATAATCTAGCGTAAGACCTCTGTATCTGATCCCGATTCCTGCACTTGGCTGGAAAGAAACTTTTCTTCTGAGATCTTCAATATCTGTAATCGACTGGAATCTGTTAACTCCCAATCTCACGAAAATCATTTTCTGGTAACCTAATTCTGCTCCGGCATAAGGCGTTAAACTGGCAAAATCAGTAGAAACCAATGCTGCCGTTTTTGCGAAATCTACGTTAATTCCCGCTTCTGGCAAAACGTAAACACTGCTGTTGATTTCAAACATTTTGCTTACGCCTGCATTTAATTTAGGCATCGTAAGTTCCATTTTATCTTTTGGCGCAGGGTTGAATTCTTCTCCGTTAACCACCGTGGAAAGTTCTTTCTGGTTGACGCTCCAGAAGTTCACGGTAGTGGTTGCATCTCTCAGCATCCCTCCCAGTTTCCAGCCGTTGTCCATTTTATAAATAGCACCCACGTCGAAACCGAAACCATATCCGTTGGCAAATTTCCCTACGTTTCTGTACACAATTTTAGCATTAATCCCCACATCAAGCTTCTGATTTCCTCCCGGATTGAATGCATAGGAAAGAATTGCGGCGTAATCGGACTGAGAGAATTTGGTGATTTTATCATAATCAATATTTCCTTCGGTGTCGATTAACTGTGTGGTATTTAAGATATTATCTACGCCCAATCTTACAACAGAAACTCCGAAAACTCCGGTTTCCAGAACTTTTGCATAGGCAAGATAATCGTATTTTGCGATAGATTCGAAATATTCGGCGTGCATTGCCGCGCCTTGCCAGTCTTTTTCCACGCCCATTAATCCAGCGGGATTCCACATCGGAGAATAGACATCATCCTGATTGGAGATTACTGCGCCTCCCATCGCAAGACCTCTTGCTCCGGCTCCGATGTTCAGAAATTCGTTGGAATATTTTCTGATGATCTGAGATTGCGATATCCCGAAAACCAGAGAGAATGCAAGTAAAAAATATTTTTTCATCATATCAATTGATGCTTAATTTAAAGTTTTTTGTTTTTTAGCTTTTATCAATCCGTTAGCAATGATTGCCAGTATCATAACTCCTGAAGCGATGTAAAAAATCGGGCTCATGTGTTCTGATTCCCCAAAGATAAAAAAAGCTAGTATAATTCCGTAAACCGGTTCTAAATTAACTGTTAAAATTAATGTAAAAGGCGAAATATATTTCATGAGATTCACCGATTCCAGCATCGGAAAAGCTGTGAAAACACTTGCCAGTACACCTATTAACGCAATATCGCGGTAACTTATTTCATTTATCGAAAAAAATTGTCCTGAGAAGAGATAGAATATTAATAAAATAAACCATCCTGAGAATATTTCATAAAAAATAATGTTTCCTGAGCTTGTTTTCCCAAACATCTTTCCGTTGAAAACCGAAAAAATGGTTCCGAAAATGGCACACAACACTCCGTAAAAAATTCCTTCTTTATATTGAAATTCGGTTTTAAATATTAATAAAATACAGGCGACAATTACCACTCCCATCACGACTTCCGAAATATCAATCTTTCTTTTGAAAATCAAAGGTTCCAGAATGGATGCAAATAAGGTGGATAAAGACAGACAGCTTAATGCAATGGAAACATTGGAAATTTTAATGGAGTAAAAAAAGCAGTACCAGTGAAGCGCCATCGAAAAGCCGATTGCAGCCAGCTGGAAAAATACTTTCTTCGAAACTTTAATGCTGTCTTTTTTAAAAACACGGATGTATACGAAAAGGCAGATCGCCGCAAACAGCATTCTGTAAAAAACCAAAATATCTGCATTTGCATGAATCAGCTTTCCCAAGATTGCCGTAAATCCCCACAAAAACACTATCAAATGCAATCTGAAAAGAGCCAATTTATGCATACCCTACCTTCTTATACTATTTTTTGCAAAAATACAAATAGGTTTTACATTTCGTGTAATAATTTTTCAGTAAAACTTTTTGATTTTGTAATAAAATTTAAACCATAAATCATTGTAAGAGAAAAAGGTTTGCGGTTTCTATTTAACATAAAATAAAAAAACCCTGAAAATTTATTCAACTTTCAGGGCCTTCAAATAATAAACTATTAAAAAAATAAACTAGGAACTTAGAGGAAGTAAAGATTTCACTCTCACTTTCTCTATTGTAAAGTTAGCAAATTACGAACCATAAAAAATATATTTTTTGTTAAATATTTCATAAAATTCTGAAAACCAATTTATTAAACATTTGTTTACATCCATTTTCATTCCATGTAAAAAATAGTATCTTTAAACGGAAAAAATTGAAATTTTTATGGACATTGAATTCAACAAAAGAGAAGATCAGAACAGATTAAAATTATCCGAAATCAATCGCTTATTGACAGAAATTAAAAAGGGAGGTGGTGAAAAGAGGCTGCAGAAGCTTCGTGAAGAGGGAAAAATGACGGCAAGAGAAAGAATTGACTATCTTCTTGATAAGGATTCTGATTCCATAGAAATTGGTGCTTTTGCCGGATATGAAATGTACGAGGAGCACGGAGGCTGCCCAAGCGGGGGTGTTGTTGTGGTGATTGGGTATGTTTCTAAAAGACAATGCATCATTGTGGCAAATGATGCTTCTGTAAAAGCGGGAGCGTGGTTTCCGATCACGGGTAAGAAAAACCTGAGAGCTCAGGAAATTGCCATGGAAAACAGACTTCCGATTATTTATCTGGTGGATTCTGCGGGAGTTTATTTACCGATGCAGGATGAGATTTTCCCTGATAAGGAGATGTTCGGAAGAATTTTCAGAAATAATGCTAAAATGAGTGCTGCAGGAATTATTCAGATTTCTGCTGTGATGGGAAGCTGTGTTGCCGGAGGTGCTTATCTTCCGATTATGAGTGATGAAGCGATGATTGTGGAGGGAACGGGTTCTATTTTCCTTGCCGGAAGTTATCTGGTAAAAGCGGCAATCGGGGAAAGTATTGATAATGAAACTCTGGGAGGTGCAACTACACATTGTTCGATTTCGGGAGTTACAGATTATAAGGCTAAAGATGATAAGGATGCGCTGAACAGGATTAAGAATATCATGAAGTCTTTGGGAAGTACGGAAAAAGCAGGTTTCGACAGAATTGAAAGCGCACAGCCGAAAGAAAAGCCTGAAAATATTTTCGGAATCATGCCTGTTTCAAGAGCGGATCAGTATGATACCTACGATATTATAAAATGTCTTGTAGACAATTCTGAGTACGAAGAATACAAGCCTGATTACGGAAAAAGCATTATCTGTGCGACAGCAAGAATCGACGGCTGGTCTGTAGGGATTGTAGCGAACCAGAGAAAGCTTGTAAAAAGCGGAAAAGGGGAAATGCAGTTCGGAGGGGTAATTTATTCTGATTCTGCGGATAAGGCGACCCGATTTATTGCGAACTGTAACCAGAGAAAAATTCCTTTGGTGTTTTTACAGGATGTAACCGGTTTTATGGTGGGTTCTAAATCTGAACACGGAGGAATTATTAAAGATGGTGCAAAAATGGTAAATGCTGTTTCTAATTCTGTAGTTCCTAAATTCACGATTATTACCGGAAATTCTTACGGAGCAGGAAATTACGCGATGTGCGGAAAGGCTTATGATCCAAGGTTAATTGTTGCGTGGCCATGGGCAGATCTTGCGGTAATGGGCGGTGCACAGGCAGCAAAAGTTTTGGCACAGATCCAGGAGTCTACTCTGAAAAAGCAAGGAAAAGAAATTTCTGAGGAAGAACATAAAGAAATTCTGGATTCTATTTCGGCAAAATATAAGAAACAAACGGAAGCAACTTATGCAGCAGCAAGATTGTGGACCGATGCAATTATTAATCCTGTTGATACCAGAAAATGGATTTCTATGGGAATTGAAGCTGCGAATCATTCTCCTATTACCGAGAAGTTTAATCTGGGAGTTATACAGGTTTGATGATTAATTAATTACAATTGTAATTTGTATGCATGAATAGATTAATCCGCCGGAATTCTTTTTAACAGAAAAAATGTTAGACAGCTTTCAACAAGATTAATTAGTCTGTCCGTTTAATAGAGAAATCAATTTATGGTTTTCCTTTAGTTTTTATAAATAGAATATCAATCGATTCAGCGATTTATCTATTTTGAAGGAAAGTGAGTTACCACATTTATTAAACGGACATTCAAAATAATTTTATTATAAAAACACAAATCGTTATTATGCATTACAGAAGTCCGCATTTTTCTTATCATGAAGCGAAAGGAATTTTAATAAGATTAAAAAGGCTTTTCAATATATATGCTCTCAGCCTTTGTATTGTGTTTATTTTTAACACTATACTTGTTTATACTTATGGTTTATATTTTTTAACCACCATTCTGCTCACTTGTACAGCATTCATTTTATATTTAGTTCTTTCGAAAGCTATTTATTATTCCCTCACATTCATGTATATTGCTTATGCTCTGTTTTCAGTGATCATATTTTATGTAAGCTCTTATGTGGGAATTAAATCCGGCATAGATCTGTACTATGTGAGTTTAATACTCTGCATTCCATATTCTGTTAATCTCAAGCTGCAATCCAGAAAAATGATGCCTATTTTCATTTTCATCTGCATCGAACTTTTAATTAATTTTTGTACAGACCATCGTCTTTTTTACAATCGTTCTTTGCCACAGGGACTGCAATCTAAAATATTTAAAATAAGTATTCTATTCAATATTTTAAACACGATTATCAGTACTATATTAATGCTTAATATTAAAAATTTTGTTCTCAAATTATATAAAACGAAAATAAAAACTGAGTCGAAATTACAGGAATTTGTAAATAAAAATAATGTTTCTCCTGATGATCTGTACGATTTAAATAATCTTGCCAAAGAAAACAGTTCATTGTTTTTTCTAAAATTTTCTCAAGCATTTCCTTCTTTTATCCAAAAAATTAAGAAAAACTATCCTTCACTAACCCATAATGAAATATTGGTATGTGCTTATCTGAAACTTAATTATTCAACAAAAGAGATCGCTATCTATTCAAACTCGAGTGTAAGGTGTATTGAGAATAAGAAGTACAGAATCAGAAAAAAAATAGAATTAGAATCTAAGGAGGATCTTGCTCTTTTTATTTCGAATTTCTAATTATAACTGCCCATAACTCTTTGGTATTTTTTGCAATATCGGGATTTAATGATTCTTATCCATCTAAAGCTATCATTTAAAGAATAGCTCTAAAAACAAGCTGATTATAAGAAGGATAAATATAACCGAAGTCTTTTATGTTATCTTTTATGATGAATATCAGCGTTTGTATCCGTCTACAAAATTATTATTCGACAATTTTTACACACTCAGTTGTCTGCTTCAGGGTAATTTGTGAGTTATTTAAAGTTCGTGAAATATTTAAATCTTGATGTATTTTGAGATGTTTACCCAATCTTTTCCGTATCTGAATAAGTTTTGGCTAAAGCGAATTGTTTTCTTAATTACTAAAATAAACTAAAGCCCATTCCTATTGATATTTTGTATTGTTTTTTCATCGAACTCATGTTCATTAAAATTCAGCTTTAAAAATTCAAATACTTCATAATACTGTCTCTTTTTGTTTATTGAAGAAACGGATAAAAATTGGTTTATTTATTTAAAATGATTTTCCAATCATACTACTTCGTTTTCGTGTCGTTTTTCAATATACTTCATTGTACTTATTCAGCATTTTGCCTACTCAAAAATAAATATAATGTACTCAAAAAATAAGTAACCCTATATTACGTAAAAATACAAAACACTGTAATTCAGTAATTTAAAATTTAAAAAATCACGGAGTAGATGTAAGTATATGGAATTTTCTCATCACAGGTTCATCTCTTTTATCTTTGAAACAGATGTTTAAAAAAACGCAGCCATACATTTTTCTTTATATTATGAATACAGAAAACAGCATATTGAAAACAATTTATCTTAAAACAAAATCTTTACAAAAAGATTTGGCTTTTACATGTATGCATTTTTCTGTATTTACATTTTTATTTTTTATTGCAATATCGTGTCAGCAAAAAAAGATGTTTGCAAAAGTGGATAATTATGTTTTTTCTTCGAAAATATCATTTAATAAATATTTAATCACAAAGAGTAATAAAAAAAGAGAAGCTAAGTCGGATAAGTCTATCTCTTCGTTACCTTATCATTCATTTATTAACAATCTTGTTGTAAAATCTGTTCTCATTATCAATTACGGAACAAAAGTAAAAAAGTATATAAATATCTATTACCATAGCATTAATTATAAAAATTTATATGGCAAAAAAAGTAAAGCCTATGCTTATATACTAGTCTATTACAATTATTACAGACAAGTTATTTCCAGAGCTCCTCCCTTATTTTCTGCAATTATAATAACATATACAAAACTTATATTCCATACCAATTTAGCACAGGCATCATTGAGCACTAATATTTTCAATAAAATATATACACAGACATGAAAAAAATGATATTTAAAAATGATATAAAATATTTAAATATATTATTAGCATTATTTATTTCGGGAAATATATTTGCTCAGGTAACATTAGAGTTTACTTCTGGAGCGAGGAACCTTCTAGGTAGTAGTTCAACACTTACTATACCCGGCAAAAAAAATACCGATAATCCTACAAATAATACAGCTCCTAATATTCAATAATCACAAAATAATTAAATATAACAGATGAAAAATAAAATTCTAATTTATATAATCTTGCTCTTGGCTATCTTTCAAAAAACAGAAGCTCAATCTATTCCCATCAGTAATGGCAGTATGAATGGTATCGCAGGACAATCTAATACTCCAGCAGGATGGGCTGCTTCTGTAGGATATACACCTAATAACACTGCTTTAAATTCACCTACACCAGATGTATTATCTACCTCTTTTACTGCTTTTTCTAACAATGCTGCAGTAGCTGTATCACCATCTCCAGATGGAGGTACATGGGTAGGGATTTCTTCTACGGTTAGTGAAAATGAAGCCATAAAACAAATTATTACAAATCTTGTTATTGGGCACCAATACTCTTTTACAATGTATGTAGCTAATTTTGGTGGTGGCAGCTTTGTTGCACCGGGTAAAATTTCAGTATGGATAAATGGAGTAAAAGTAGGTGAATCTCCAACTCTAGCTCTACAAGCAAATGTTTGGACTACTATGAATGTTTCTTTTACTGCTACTACAACTTCTGCTGAATTTCTTATAGATGCAGATAGTGGTGCTGGTAATGGATACTACTCAATTGATGGAATTTCTAACCTAACTGACAATAATGCTTGTAAAGCAGGTACTTCAATTCCTGGTATTCAATAATAAAAAAAACATTATGAAAAATAAATTTATTATATATACAATTCTTCTGTTTAGTATATTCCAATTAGCAAAAGCACAAGCCATTCCTATTGTCAATGGAAATATGAACGGAACGGCTGGAAACAGTCAAATGCCTACTGGGTGGACTGCTTCTATCGGATATACTCCTACTAATACAGCTAATAACTCTCCTACTCCTGATGTGCTATCTACATCTTTTACAGCATTTAATAATAATGCTGCTGTTGCTGTTGCTGCTTCTCCAAACGGAGGAACATGGGTAGGGATTTCTTCTTCTATTAATGAAAATGAAGCCATTAAACAAACCGTTACAGGACTTAATATAGGACAACAATATTCCTTTACTATGTATGTGGCTAATTTTGGTGGTGGTTCCTTGACTTCACCTGGTAAAGTCTCAGCATGGATAAATGGAGTAAAAGTAGGAGAATCTCCTACACTATTATTAATAGGAAGTACATGGACAACTATGAAGGTCTCTTTTACCGCTACTACAACTTCTGCTGAATTTCTCATAGATGCTGAACACTTATCCGGGACAGGAGGATATTATTCTATAGATGGTATTTCTAATTTAGGTAATATGACTACTCCTACTATTGGAAGCAATAAAATAGCTAACAGTTGTCCTACCTCTACAGGTAATTTAACCACATTAGTAACTTCTACTGCTCCATCTGGTACTACACTTACTTTTCATACGGGAAACCCAGCTACTACTGCTAATAAAATTGCAAATCCTACTACTGCTTCTACTGGTATCTACTATGCGGCTTATTGGGATGCTACTAATAATTACTATAGCCCCGTAAGTGAACCTATATATGTAGCTAAGTGTCTTACTAATACATGCCCTTCTACTACGGTAGATCTTACTACACATAGTACAGGTACACCTCCATCTGGTACTACTTTACAATGGCACACCAGTAATACACCTAGTAGTGGTACATTAGTAAGCACTCCTAATGCTGTAGGTAATGGCACTTATTATGCCACTTATTATGATGCTACTAACAGCTGTTACGGTAGTGTATCTACTCCTGTTATTGTTAGTATTAGCTCTTGTTTTACCGATTCTGATGGTGATGGAATCGCAGATAATATTGATTTAGACGATGATAATGATGGTATTTTAGATACTAATGAAGGATATTGTGAATCACAAAGTCTCTATACATTGGATCTCAACGCCACATTGGCTGGCGCAAGTATTATGGCAAATGGTGGTACATTTAATTTAGTATATACATTAACTTCCGGAACACCTGTTGCTGGTCTTGGTAATTCTTTTAATGTACCATTTACCTATTCAGATTTTGTTTCTAATACTCCACAAGATCATACATGGGAAGGATTTAATATAGATACTAATCTTTTTTCAATTAGACCTAATACTACTCAATTATATACAAACTTACCTATTAATAATTCTACTACTAAAGATATATCCGGTGCCCCATTTCCTGTACCTGACTCTAGACTAAGATATTTGCTTAACAATGCTTCCATAAATTATTTGGGAACGTTCACTACAACTATTGGTAATTTACCAACTGTTTCTGGATTAATATCAACATATATAAGTTCCAACCTTAATATGTTTTCTAGATTTAATATGTCAGTTTCAGATGCCATAAATTCCCAAAATGCCTACTATGCAAAAATGCAATTACAAACTAATGTAAATACAGTTAATTCTGGAAGGACATTACCATATAGCTCAAGTTATGGAATGACTTATATTTGGGATTATACAGCATACTCAAACATAGATGGGGTTGGTGCTGGTAATACGGGTTTAAGAGGATTAATCAGTATAGAGCAGAACACAATAACTTACTGTAACCATAGAGATACAGATGGAGATGGCATTCCTAATTATCTTGATTTAGATAGTGATAATGATGGCTGTTTAGATGCACTAGAAGGAGGTGCTAACATTCCACCTTCCCAATTAGTAAACGCTGGAGGTACAGTAACTGTAGGAACAGGCTCTACTGCTGCTAATCAAAATCTTTGTGCTGCTTCTAATTGTGTAGATGCTAATGGTATTCCTACTGTTGTAAGTGGCGGCCAGTCAGTTGGTGATTCGCAAAATACAGCAATACAAAGTGGTTGTTACTGTTATAAACCTGCAATTACATCAGGAACTGTACTTGATACTAAATTTGGTATTACTGCACTGGGCAGAGCGGGAGCAAATAATGGCAACTGGCCAATGGTAAGAAAAGGTGCCTGGATTGCTCTGGAAGCCAAAACTAAAGGATTCGTTGTAAACAGATTGACAGCAGCACAAATAGCTGCAATACCTACTGCAAACTGCGTAGAGGGGATGATGGTATATGACACAACTAACAACTGCCTGAAAATATATACCACTACTGATAATGGCGTTACATATAACTGGCAATGTTTTAATACACAGACTTGTCCCTAATTGATAAAAACAGAAATGATTGAGAAGAGATCCTATTGCGGTAGAAATATCCTGCCGCAAAGGGTCTCAATAAAAACAATAATTTTTATACAAATGAAAAAGACCATATTATTCACATTATTATTTACCTCTTTACTTTCTTTTTCACAGGTAGCAATAGGTAAATCTAATATCACAAACCCATCTGTTTCTTTAGAATTTGGTAACGGAAACAGGGGCATATTACTCCCTTGGGTAACATCTGTCTCTAGTGTTATCAGTGCTGTAGATGGCACTATCATTTATGACATTACAGATAAAAAAATAAAATATTTAAAAGCTGGATCCTGGTTTGATCTTACGATAGATAATACAGGTATTGTTGACACTTCTCTGCAAAACACACTTACCGATGTATCTTCTGCCAAAACCTCGATAGGTACAAATGCAGCAACAGATTCTACATCGGGTATCCTGGTCCTTACCGACACAAATAAAGCAATGGTTTTGCCAAAAGTTTCCAGCCCTCATCTTAACATCATTAGCCCATCTTCCGGAATGATGGTATATGATACAACAGCCCATCAGCTTGCCGTATTTAACGGTACGGTATGGAGCTTTTGGAAACCATAATCTTTCAATATTATATTATCAGTAGCCTTCAGCATAATCAATTGTTGTTATCTGTAAAGATTTTCTGCACTGCAATTTGGCTGGAGGCTTATTAAAAAATCCCCATAATAGATTGGCTCTTAATCATGGGGATTTTTTAATATATATTATTATGAAAAGAACACCCCCGTTGTGAATCTTTCCTTATTCAGTTTTTTATTCACAGCCAATCCCCAAAGAATAAATTCTTTTAAAAATAAAAGATCTTCAGGCTGTGTATCAGGTTGATATTTCTCAATGATTTCATCAAGCGGAGTGATTCGATTTAGATTTTTCGCGTAGACTTCGTCCGGAGATTCGTCGGTAATTTCCAAAAAACCGTCATCCTGTAAAAACCACTCGGTGATCTGGCTGAATGGTCCGTCTACATTCTTTTTCTCCAGTTTTTCTATTTTGGGGAAATACGTGGTAAACAAAGTTTTTACGGCATTATCTATTAAAAGCTGCGCAACAGATTCTGCTCCCTCCTGCTCTCCTTCATACACCAGTTCTACCTTTCCTGTAATTGCAGGAATGACGCCAACAAAATCACTCAGCCTTACTGAAGTCTTTTCTTCTCCGGTCAACAAGGCTCTGCGTTCTGCGGTACTTAACAAATTCTCGAATGCCGTGATGCTCATACGCGCACTTACACCACTTTTTGCATCTACATATTCGCTCTCGCGGGCTTCAAAACCAATTTGTTCCAGAAGATCTTTAGCCAAAGCCGGGACATACACTCCTTCTTGCTGTCGGCTGTCCAGACTGGATTCATATTTTGTAATTTCTTTCGCAATATTGATATTTTCAGGATAATGTGTTAAAATCTGCGATCCAATACGGTCTTTCAGAGGAGTAACAATACTTCCTCTGTTGGTATAGTCTTCAGGATTTGCCGTAAAAACAAACTGAATATCCAAAGGCATTCTCACTTTAAATCCACGAATCTGAACATCGCCTTCCTGTAAAATATTAAACAGGGAAACCTGAATTCTCGCCTGTAGATCCGGCAACTCGTTAATTACAAAAATACAGCGGTTCGCTCTCGGAATCATTCCAAAATGGATCACGCGGTCGTCTGCGTAGGAAAGTTTAAGATTAGCAGCTTTGATAGGATCTACATCACCAATAAGATCGGCAACGGTAACATCCGGAGTAGCCAGTTTTTCGAAAAATCTTTCATCGCGATGAAGCCATTCAATGGGTGTATTATCGCCTTCTTTCTCAATTAATTCTTTTGCAAACCGTGAAATCGGGTTAAAAGGATCATCATTAATCTCGCTTCCATCAACATAAGGAATCCATTCATCCAATAAGCTTGTCATCATTCTTGCCAGTCTTGTTTTAGCCTGACCTCGCAATCCTAATAAATTAATATTATGCTTACTGAGAATCGCATGCTCTAACTGAGGAATGACCGTATTTTCATATCCGAAGATTCCCTCAAATACAGATTCTTTATTTCGAATTTTAGCCTTTAAGTTATCCCGTAATTCGTCTTTAATATGTTTTGATGTATAACCTAATGCTTTTAATGCACCAAGCGTTTTTATTTCTGGCTTTGCAGTCATTGTATTTAAATCTAATTGATAATTTTTATTGAGTTATAAATTTCTAACGGATTCTCTTTTTGCGGTTGGTTTCATAATCTTCAAAAATCATGTTCCCCAAACCATTCAGACCGGTGTAAAAAGCTTTTCCCTGATTGGCTTCTGTAAATTCGCTTACAAAATGCTGTAAATAAGAATCCTGAGCGATCATAAAAGTAGTAATTGGGATATGGAGCCTTCTTGCCTGAGCTGCCATATTGTAACATTTCTGAACAACATATTCATCCAGTCCGTAAGAATTCATATAATAAGTACCATCCGGTTCGCGCACACAGCTTGGCTTTCCGTCGGTAATCATAAAAATCTGTTTGTTGGTATTTCGCTTTCTCCGAAGAATATCCATTGCTAACTGAAGCCCTGCAACAGTATTGGTATGATAAGGACCCACCTGCAGATAAGGAAGTTCCTGAATTTTTACAGGCCATGCATCATCCCCAAAAACAATAATATCTAAAGTATCTTTCGGATAACGTGTTGTGATTAATTCAGCGAGAGCCATCGCCACTTTTTTAGCCGGCGTAATACGGTCTTCACCATACAGAATCATACTGTGGCTGATGTCGATCATTAAAACAGTGCTCATTTGAGACTGATGTATGCTGTCTTCAACAATCAGATCATTTTCAGTAAGATGAAAATCTCCGATACCATTATTGATTTGTGCATTCTTTAAACTCTCCGTAATAGAAATTTTTTCTACAGCATCTCCGAAATTATAATTTCTGAATTCTCCGGTTGAGTCTTCACCTGCTCCGCTTTTATTCGTTTTATGATTTCCGTTTCCGCTCTTTTCAAGATTTCCGAATATTTGTTTAAGTGCCTGTTTACGAATATTCTGCTCCATTTTTGCACTTAAGGTAACTCCATTCCCATTTCCATCAGGATTAATTTCTTCCCGAATATATCCTTTCTTCTTAAGATCTTCAATAAAATCTTCTATTGTATATTCAGGAGTGGTTAATTGGTATTCTTCATCAAGCATTCGAAGCCAGTCAATTGCTTCATCAAAATCACCTGAAGTATGCGTCAGTAAATCTGTAAAAATTTCCAGCAATCGGTCAAATACAGATCGTTCCGGTTCCTGATAAGTATTAAACCTAAAACCTCTTACAATATGCTCTTTCATATTATAAATTTACGATATAAATTAAAAAAACCTTAAGAGATTTAGTCTATTTTACTTTTTAAGAATAAAAATAATTGAATTAAAGAAAAGTTATCCACTACTTTAAGTAAAACGTTTTTGGTATGCGAAATATTTATTCATGAGCTTATTCCCGCTATCCACTGTATCTTTTGGGTTACGGGCTCCGCTTCACTCCGCCCGCAACCCAAAAGGATGCCGTTTCTATCGCGGCTAAGTAATGAGTAATAAGTAATGAGCAATGAAAGATAATTGATAATTGATGAATGATGATTGATTATATCCTGGGGCTTCTTTACTTTTTACTTTTACTTTTTACTTTCACTTGTTACTTGTTACTTGTTACTTGTTACTTGGATCTTTTTCCTTTATCCTTTTCACTTGGCTCTTTTGGTTCTTCCCTTGAATATTCTTTGAGTTATGGGCATAAAAAAAGTCTCATAGAATTTAATCTATGAGACTTTTAAATAAAAACTGGCGGTGACCTACTCTCCCGCTTTCGCAGTACCATCGGCGCTGGTGGGCTTAACTTCTGTGTTCGGAATGGGAACAGGTGAGCCCCACCGCTAAAACCACCCTAAAGGTTGTATATAGCTGCTGGCTATTGGCTTATTGCCATTGGCCATTCGCTTTTTATCGGTAAATTTCATCACAAAGGCAAAACCAGTGTTGCACTTATAAGGCTTGTTGTTGGCTCTTGGCTTTTAGCTAACAGCTATCGACCAGTTGCCATAAGCAACA